>DAIPLA010000026.1:0-13656 GCA_036769465.1 Candidatus Nanopelagicaceae bacterium | reverse complement strand
GCAACGATTCCTACCGGAGCATCATGTCCGGCGCTAGCAGCAGACGGTGTAGCAGCTGTCGCAGCGGAAGTCTGTGCTGGTGTTGCAGGAGCAGAGCTAGCAGCATTGGTTGGAGTTGAGGCTGTCGACGGAGCCGATGATGCCGATGTCGTTGATGACGAAGTTGAAGTCGAAGTGTTTGATGAATTGCGAGCGACGACGATGAGCGCAATAACGATAATCGCCGCGACTACTCCCACGACGACGCGATTGCTTGACTTCGATGCTGGCTTAGCGCTCTTCGCGGGAGTCGCGGCAACTGAATTAGACGCTTTCGGGGCTGTGGTCGAAACGGGCGCAGACGTAGTGCCGCGAGTAGGCACTGGAGGAATGACGATAGTAGAGGCAGCTGCCTTTTTAGCAGTCGACTTCTTAGCCGAACTCTTCTTGACAGCAGATTTCTTGACGGCCTTCTTTGCTGTCTTCTTGACTGCTGTCTTTTTGACTGCACTCTTCTTCACTGCAGACTTCTTGGCGGTCTTCTTTACGGCAGATTTCTTCGCCGCGGTCTTCTTAGCGGAAGTCTTCTTAGCAGCGGACTTCTTCGCTGTTGTTTTCTTTACGGCCACGGAGTTGCTCCTCGTTATGTCTGGATGGTGTGTCGGGATTTTATGTCTGGGTCAGAAAGGTTGGGTTGAGAACTGGCCTAAGAATAGCGCAGTAGGCGCTATAGCAACTCGCCTATCCGTGGAGCGACAGCGCGCAGCGCATGTCCGCGATGGCTGATACGGTCCTTTTCACCCGGTCCAAACTCACCCAGCGTGAGGGCGTAGCCGTTGGGAATAAAGACGGGGTCATAGCCAAATCCAGCGGTTCCGCGCGGCTCGAGCGCGATCGCGCCATGCAAAAATCCGCGTTCCACAACTTCTTGTGCTGCGCGCGAAGCGTTGCCGGGAAGAACGAGCGCCACTGCGCAGGTGAAGTAAGCCTTCCGCTCTGTCGGGTGTTCGTATCTCATCCCCTGTAAGAGATCTAGGAGCTTGGTGTAATTCGCAACATCGTTGCCGTGTTCGCCAGCGAAGCGGGCTGAAAAAATTCCAGGCGCGCCATCGAGCGCGTCCACGCACAAGCCGCTGTCATCGGCGATGGCGGGCAATCCGGTGAATTCCGATACCGCGTGAGCTTTCAGCAATGAATTTTCCTCAAAGGTCGATCCTGTCTCTTCAACGTCCGGCAGGTCAGGAAAATCGGCGAGGCCAAGAACGCGAATGTCGGATGCATAGTCAGCAAGCAACCGCTCGAACTCGACAATTTTGCCGTGGTTTTTGCTGGCGATAACCAACTGACGCTGATTCATATCGGTCTGAAGCTATTACTAACGTGCGAGAGCGGCGTGTTGAAGAGCCGACAACTCACCACAACCTTTGACGCCTAAATCCAGAAGTTGGTTGAGGAGCGAACGATCAAATGGCTTACCCTCTGCGGTACCTTGAACTTCAACAAAATTTCCATCGGCGGTGCAGACAATATTCATATCGGTATCAGCCGAAACGTCTTCGTGATAACACAAATCCAGCATTGGGACGCCATTGATAATTCCAACGCTGACCGCCGAGACTCCTTGGCTAATCGGATAGCGGCTAGCAGCGATGTGGCCCTTATCTTTCGCCCACGAAATCGCATCCATCAGCGCAACATATGCGCCCGTGATTGCCGCGGTTCGAGTTCCGCCATCCGCCTGCAATACGTCGCAGTCAATGACGATGGTGTTTTCCCCGAGTTGTTCCATATCCACAACTGCACGAAGCGAGCGGCCAACGAGCCGAGAAATCTCTTGCGTGCGTCCGCCCAACTTACCCTTCACGCTTTCGCGGTCGGAACGTGTATGAGTCGCGCGTGGCAACATCGAGTACTCGGACGTCACCCACCCCTTCCCGGTTCCGGTTAACCAACGAGGCACTCCCGGAGTGAATGAGGCGACGCAGAGAACACGAGTGTTTCCGAATTCCACGAGCGCAGAACCTTCAGCGTTGTTTAACCAATTTCGAGTAAAAGAAATAGGTCGCAAATCATTCGGGGATCGACCGTCGATGCGTGCGTTGGACATGCAGGGTTCCTTCTCTCTAATCGGTAAAAACTATTGGCTAAAAATTAGTTATGGATAGATGATGAAACGGACGTGACTTCGGGGCCAAGGAATCGACGCGCGAGTGCTGAGAAGCTCTTCGTATCGCCAGTGGCCACGAATTGATAATCCGCTGGCTTGTTGCCACGCAACATGTTGGACTCGGCAAGTACACGATAGAGATCCTTAGCGGTCTCCTCGGCGCTGGAAATCAATGTGACCTCGTTACCCATCACTAGAGAAATGACGCCGGTGAGCAATGGATAGTGGGTACATCCGAGAACCAGCGTGTCGACGTGGTCGGCAATGAGCGGCGCCAAGTAATCACGAGCAATCGCGGTGATTTCAGGACCCGATGTTTCACCGCGTTCGACGAATTCAACGAATCGAGGACAGGCATACGAGGAAATATTTAATTGCGGAGCAGCAGCAAATGCATCCAAGTAAGCGGCCGAGTCGATTGTTGCTTGCGTTCCAATCACTCCTACCTTGCCGGTGCGCGTCGCTGACACCGCACGACGTACTGCGGGTTGGATTACTTCGATAACCGGCACGTCGTATCTTTCGCGGGCATCGCGCAGCATCGCGGCGCTGGCGGTGTTGCAGGCTATGACAAGAGCTTTAACGCCGGAGGCGACGAGTTCATCCAGAATTTCGAGTGCAAAGCCACGAACTTCAGCCAATGGCCGAGGGCCATAAGGACCACGCGCGGTATCCCCCACATAAATAAGGGATTCGTGTGGCAATTGATCGATGATGGCGCGAGCAACAGTTAATCCGCCGACGCCTGAATCGAAGACCCCGATCGGCGAATCTGGTGTGATTGACGCCGAGTTCATATCCGAAGTCTAACTAATCATTGCGGTCAGCAGGTTCTCCTGCAGCCAACCGAGCCAGAAATAGACCGCATAAACCGCCTTTTGCGGATCTTCATCGGGCAATAATTCAAATTTTTCGAAGCTATCGGCTTCAATATTGAGTCGAACAGATAACGCCAATCGCAAATCATTAAGAGCGACCAGCCAAACGTCGCCATCGAGTTCTTCTACGCGGCCACCGGTGTTTGATTCGTCGCCACCAATTTCATCGACAATGAGTGCGAGCTCGGTGCGAATTGAGCGCAGCGCATCTGATTTATGCCGACGTAGCGTTGGCTCGGTGTAACGGCGGAAATCTGCTGACGCCTCTGGGTCGGCGTAGGCGTTAGGCAACAACCGCAATAACACTGGATCTTCAGGAGTGGCGATTTCTGCCCCGAGTCCCATCAATTGTGCGAATGGATCGTCGTTTGTGTAATGATGTTCAAAATTTGAATCACCCAAGAGTTCTAGCAACTGTTCCACTAGATTAATAAGTATGTGAGCTTCATCCAGCGTTAAATCCAGCGCGAAGCCATCGCCCATTCGTGAAAAATTAGACATGGTGAATCACCGCTTAGATTTTGTCATCGCGTTGAAGGGTGGCCCACAGACCATGCTCGTGCAAGCGCTGAACGTCGCGCTCCATCTCTTCACGGCTTCCGGTGGTGACCGCTGCGCGTCCCTCATTGTGGACTTGCATCATCAGCTCGTGCGCGCGCTCGGGCGTGAAGTTAAAGAGCTTGATAAAAACATAGGTCACGTACGTCATCAAATTTACTGGGTCATCCCACACGACCGTAACCCACGGACGATCAAGGAGTTGATCGAGATTGAGTTCGGTATCGGTCAGCGTGCTCATGATGTGACTACCGTACTAAAACAAAAGACGGCGTGGAAGTACTTGCTATGAAACGTGCATCACTCGACGTCTGTGCCCGCAATGAGACAATGCCTACATCAGATTCTGAGATTGAAAGCTCGAAATTGCCATTTGCATCGGTCTGCCCGTTTCCGATGACTGAGCGTCCATCGGTAATTGTGACTTGTACTCCGGCTGCGCTTGGTTGAATTGAACCTGTGACCACATACGACGCACCTGACTTTATGGATGAAGGAGCTTGTAGCGAAATTAAACGCGCGGGAACGATCGTGACACCAGGTGAATTACTTGCAAGCTTGGTCCACGTCGAGCCTGAATGCATGGTAACTGTGCTGGATTCACTCGGAATCACATTAATTGACACCATGCCATCCGCACCCGTCGTCGTGTTAAAAACGGCGGGGGCGTCCTTATCCGGCGTCGTCACCTCGACCGTTACGGGGATTCCAGAGACCGCGGTGCCGTCAGCCAGGGTAAACCGACCGATGAAGAGCCCACTATCTCCATAAGTAAGAGTGCTTGTATTTGTGGTTAACGCGCTAAGAACCTTGTCAGGAGCAATTGATAGCGCCACCTGTCGAACGGCGCTCATGGCGGAAGGATCTTCCAGTCCCAGCGTCCATTCCGCGACGCCCGCGATGTGAAATTGGCCGACCAAGTTCGCTCGCGCAGTGAACGCTTGCGCGTCTTGATACCAGGCTTGATAGGTAGCGGTGCATGAAGTAAGTACGCCCGCTTTCGACGTTCCGTTATAGGTCTTTTGATAGGTGAAGGAGCTTTCTGCGTATTGAGAGTTGTATGTCGGCGCCGCGTTGTTTGCGGTGTACAAGCCTTGCGCCTTATTCATCGCAAAGACCGCGGGCGAACCAGAAGTGGATGCGGTGACATCCGATGGGCAGACGCCAGTCACCTTTGTCACCCACACTCGTCCGTATCCGGGAATGCCCAAATAAATTTTCGAGGCTGGGACGACCGAAACGGCGTACTGCAACGCAGCGGTTGCCCAGTCAAGTGGTCCGATTGGTCCGGGCGATGATGTCGAATAGTCATACGCCATGATTCTTAGTCGATCAATGTACGGCGCTATCCCGGCCCACGAATACACGTAATAACCTTTTTTGCCAGTCGCTGGATTAAAGAGAACAGGTGTAGTAACGGAGAGCAATTTATTCTGAGCGTGCAGGGCATCGCCTAACTCGTGGATAAATTGCACCCATAGCGGCGCGGTCGTTGTCCACGTGGTATTGCCATCGGCAAAGGCAAAGTTTTCAAAATCCAAATCGATGCCCGCATATTTATTACTCATCACAAGATTGAGAATCGCGCGTTCAATATTTGCGCGGGCAGCGGGCTGAGCAAGAAGCCCAGCAAGGACGCCCTTGTTCGTACCATCGGTAATGGTCGGTAATAATTGAACGTTTGCAGCGGTCAAGCTATCAATTTCCTGCTGAATGGGCACCGACAATTTCGAAGCGGTGTACAAATCTGCGATGGTGTTCTGGTCCGTGAGCGAGTACCAAAAAGGCGTGATCTCTTCCATGAGGTCGGCGTTCGCTAACACCGAGGCATAGCCCGCGGCCGAGCCATAATACGTATTCCAGCCGCTTAATATCTTGCGCGGAGGGTTATCTGCGTGCGCCAAAGGTCCGCCGCTCAATTGCATAACTAACGCGAACGGTAGAAGTACCGAAATCGTCCGAACCAAATATCCGCGGATTGCACGCATCCGCTATTCCTTCTTCAAACCGTCGTAAATCTCTTTACAGATTGGGCAGATAGGAAATTTTTCCGGGTCACGGCTGGGCACCCATTTCTTGCCGCACAGTGCGCGCACCGGCTTTCCGGTTACGGCGGATTCAACAATTTTCTCCTTGCGCACGTAATGCGCAAAGCGTTCGTGATCACCGTCCTCGTATTGGTACGAGGTCTCCTCTTGCTCCAGCACATCGCCAGCAGGAATACCTGTGCTTGGCATAGTCAGCGGCTGCTGGTCGAGCGGGGCAGCCTGGGCGATCATCACAGTGAAATCGTACTGGGGCGATACGTGGATACCTCATTATTAAGTATCATTTACCAATGAAGGATTTGTTACGCACGGCAGATTTGAGCCGAGAAGATGTCGAGATGTTGCTCGATACCGCCGCGCGCTTTACGACTCATCCCTTTGATGCCAAGTCGGCGCTTGCGAACCAAACCGTCGCTATTTATATGACCAAACCTTCTACCCGCACGCGCTTGGCAACCGAGACCGCGGTCGCTCACCTTGGTGGAACGCCGGTCTTTTTGCGCGGCGATGATCTACAGCTTGGTCGCGGTGAAACGATTGCCGACACGGCACGAATAATTAGTGGCTTCGCGTCGGCTTTGGTCGTTCGCACCTTTAAGCAATCCGACGTCGACGAACTCGGCGCACATTCAACCGTTCCCGTCATTAATGCACTGACTGACGATGACCACCCCACTCAATTGCTCGCTGATTGGATCACCATTCGCGAAGTCTTTGGGAGCGATGTTCGCGGCCGCAAATTTACTTACGTAGGCGACGGCAACAACATGGCGCACGCATGGCTGACCATGGGTGCAATCATGGGTGCGCACGTAGTCGCAGCAACACCATCTGGAAAATGGGCGCCCGATTCCGATGCGGTTCGCGAAGCGGAGAAAATTGCCGCAACAACGGGTGCGACTATTGAAGTCACCAACGATGTGGAATCAGCTGTCCGCGATTCCAGTGCCGTCTACACCGATGTGTGGATGTCGATGGGTGATCCCGAAGCGGAACGCGCCGAAAAATTAGCCGCGCTCTCCCCTTTTGCAGTAACAGAGAAATTGATGTCGCTCACGGTGCCCGATTCCATCTTTATGCATTGCCTCCCGGCCCATCGTGGCGAAGAAGTCGAAGCGGCCGTCATCGACGGTCCAAAGTCCGTTATCTGGCGCGAGGCCTTCCACCGCCGCACGACGATTCAGGCCATCCTTTTCCACGCCGTTCGCGGCGAGCTCCAAGGACGCACAATTAAGTAAATCGTTACCCAAAATCGGTTGTATTTGCTCGCCCGAGGGCTAATGTCCTTGCATGCGAATTGCAGTAGCCAAGGAAATCCGGGTGGGCGAGAAACGTGTCGCTCTCGTACCGGACATCATCTCCAAACTGACTAGAGCAGGCTTGGACGTTGTTATCGAATCGGGCGCGGGTATCGCCTCGCAATTCTCCGATCAACAATTTATTGATGCCGGAGCAACGGTCAAGAGCGGAAACGTGATCGGCGACGCCGATATCGTCGCTGCCGTCTCACCGCTCACACCCGATCAGATGAAGTCGCTGAAAAAGGGCGCGATTACTATTTCATTTCTACCACCGACAACCGCCGCAGATTCGATTGATGCCGCGGCATCGGCTGGCGTTACCGCAATTGCGCTGGAGCTTGTCCCCCGTATTTCACGCGCGCAATCAATGGACGCGCTGACGTCACAAGCGCTATGCGCTGGCTACAAAGCATCGCTAGTCGCGGCCGAGTTGTCACCACGATTCTTTCCACTGCTCATGACCGCGGCTGGCACCGTGACCCCAGCACAAGTAGTAGTACTTGGCGCGGGCGTTGCGGGATTGCAAGCAATCGCAACCGCAAAGCGGTTAGGCGCGGTGGTCAGCGCCTATGACGTTCGACCTTCATCAGCCGATGAAGTTAAATCGATGGGTGCAAAATTTATTACGCTCGAACTCGAAGCGCTCGAAGGCGCGGGTGGTTATGCCCGTGAGATGACCGAAGAACGCGCGGCGAAGCAACGCGAACTCCTCACTCCTTACATCGCTGCTGCTGACGTTTTAATCACGACCGCAGCTGTTCCGGGACGACCTGCACCTCGATTGGTTACCGCGGAGATGGTCGCCACTATGAAACCTGGATCGGTTGTCGTCGACTTGGCATCGGAAACTGGAGGCAACGTTGAAGGCACCAAGCCGGGTGAAATTTTGACCACAACCAACGGCGTAGTGATGTGGGGCGGCAAAGACGTGCCATCGCAACTTCCGTATCACGCCTCCATGCTCTTCTCACGCAACGTCGTTAACTTGCTCTTGCTCATGACTAAATCGGTGGACGGCAAGCCCACGGGCGAGGTAGTTCCTGATTTCACCGACGAGATTATTGACGCGGCAACAGTGACGCATAACGGAGCGCGTCGCTCACCCGAGTTAGGAGCTAAGAAATGAGTAACGGTCTAGCGCTGCTCTCCATCTTTGTTTTATCGGTCTTCATTGGTTTCGAAGTCGTTTCCAAGGTGTCGACCACGCTCCACACACCATTGATGTCAGGCGCCAACGCGATTCACGGCGTTATTCTGGTCGGAGCAATACTTGTGGCCGATCGCAGCACATCCAATCTGGAGCTAACACTTTCTATCATCGCCGTTGTACTCGCCACCGTAAACATGGTGGGCGGCTTCGTCGTCACCGACCGAATGCTTGAGATGTTCAAGGGGAAGAAGAAATGAGCCGCAATCTTTACGACCTCTTCGGTCTGCTCGCCGCAATCTGCTTCATCCTTGCGCTTAAGGGTCTCTCGTCGCCTAAATCTGCTCGGCGCGGAAATTTAATTGGCGCCTTTGGTGCAACTCTCGCGACTCTGCTGGTTTTCTTTGCGCCAAATAACCATCAGGCTCACCACCATACCTTGTTGATTGTTGGTGCGATTATTTTGGGTGTCGTCGTCGGTGTACCAGCCGCCCGCCGAATTCAAATGACTCAGATGCCTCAACTCGTCGCGCTCTTTAATGGCGTCGGCGGTGGCGCAGCCGCCTTGGTCGCAATTGTTGAGTACCTCAAACTCGGTACTGGGGCTACAAAGGGAGAAGTACTCGCCACTGTCTTTACCGTTATCGTCGGTTGCGTCTCGTTTGCTGGATCGGTAATTACCTTCCTGAAGCTGCAAGAAATAATGACTACTCGTCCGGTTGTCTTCCCTGGTGGTCGGTTCGTCATCGCAGCGACCTTGGCTGGAACTCTTGGCACAGCTGGTTGGGTGATTGCATCGGGTGGAAATACCCCGCTTCTCATCATGGGATTGCTCGCGCTTCTCTTCGGAGTTCTCTTTGTTCTGCCAGTAGGCGGCGCTGACGTTCCGATTGTTATCTCTTTGCTCAACGCCTTCACTGGATTGACGGTTGCCGCGAGCGGTTATGTTCTGCAGGCAACGCTTCTGATCGTCGCGGGAACATTGGTCGGAGCATCAGGAACCATTTTGACTCGACTAATGGCGGCCGCGATGGGTCGTTCGCTCTTTGGAACTCTCTTCGGTGCATTTACCGCAAAGCCACAAGATGTTGCGGCGGCTGGCGAAGTGCGTCCGGTTAAATCAGGATCGCCCGATGACGTTGCAATTTTGCTCAACTACGCGCAACGCGTGGTCATCGTTCCCGGATTTGGCTTGGCTGTAGCGCAAGCGCAGCACACGGTTCGCGAGTTGGCCGATTTGTTATCCACCAAGGGCATCGACGTTGCCTATGGAATTCATCCAGTCGCGGGTCGTATGCCAGGTCATATGAACGTCCTTCTTGCTGAAGCGAACGTTCCTTACGAGCAACTGGTCGAGATGGAGGAAGTAAATCCAACCTTCCCTCAGACCGATGTCGTACTGGTTGTGGGCGCAAATGACGTGGTTAATCCAGCCGCGAAAACAACGCCAGGTTGCCCTATCTACGGCATGCCCATTTTGGATGTTGCACAAGCCGGTAACGTTATTTTCTTAAAGCGCTCGATGCGTCCAGGTTTCGCCGGAATTGAAAACGAGCTGCTCTACGATGCAAAGACAACCTTGCTCTTTGGCGACGCGAAAGAATCGCTGACCAAGGTCGTCAATGCGCTTAAAGCTTTATAAATATTTTAAGAGCAGAGATTGTTATTTAAGCTGGCCGCGGATTAATTGCTGCGGCCACTGAACGGTTCCACCTAGTTTGTGCGCGGCGTCGAGCGCCCAACGAGGATTTCGCAGCATGGCGCGCGCTAACTCAACCGCGTCAGACTTTCCGCTCGCGATGATTTCGTTCGCTTGCTCTGCTTCGGTGATCAACCCCGCCGAACTGACAGGTATTCCAACCGCTTCCTTGATTGCAGTCGCAAACGGAGTTTGGAATGCAGGGCCGACCGGAATCTGTGCATCGTGAACCAACCCGCCGGTGGATACGTCAATTAAATCGACTCCAGCTCTCTTTAGCTCTTTGCAGAGTTCAATGCTCTGATCCAGATCCCAACCACCCTCCACCCAATCGGTGGCGGAGATGCGAATAAATAATGGAAAGTCATCCGGAATAACAGCGCGAATCGCGTGGGCAACTTCGAGCGTAAATCGCGTGCGTCCCGCAAAATCGCCACCGTATTCATCGCTTCGATGGTTGGTCAGCGGAGATAAGAATTGGTGCAACAAGTAGCCGTGGGCGGCGTGAATCTCGATGACGTCGAAGCCAACGTTAACCGCGCGCTTGGCGGCATCCGCGAATGCTTGTACGAGCTGATGAATCTCGTTGGTTGTTAATTCTTTTGGATCCTGCAATCCATGAAACGCCAGCGGGCTTGGTGCGACAACCTGCCATCCGCCTTCGTCCGGTGTCGCGACCGCATGGTCACTTCCGGGAAGAGTTGTGCTTGCCTTGCGACCCGCGTGCGCGAGCTGAATTCCAAATTTCGTATTTTGTGAATGAGCGAAATCGATGATGGGGCGGAATGCCTCGGCTAATTCGTCGCTCCAAATACCAGCGCAGCCAACAGATATTCGACCTTCCGGAACAACGCCAGTGGCTTCAGCAATTACCAGTGCGTTGCCGCCGGTAGAGAGCGCTCCGTAGTGAACCGTGTGCCATTGCGAAAGTAAGCCATTCTTCGCGGAGTACTGGCACATAGGTGCGACAAAAACTCGGTTCCTAAATCCGGTGCCGCGGATTGTCAGCGGTTCAAAAAGCGCAACGCTCATCGTTAACCTTCCACTACTTCGTTCGGAGTTCCGTGCACGCCGCGAATATCTGCCGGAATCTGTCCCATGACCCCGCGCTGGAAATCTTCAAACGCCTGCAGGACTTCGGCCTTGGTGTTCATAACGAATGGCCCCATCCACGCAACGCTCTCACGAATCGGTTCGCCACCGAGAATCAAGATTTCCATCTCAGGCGAGCGAGACTCTTGGGTTTGATCGGCGCGAATAACCAAATCATCACCATCTGTTAACACTGCAAGTTGTCCGGTGTGAACCGATGAGCGATTCTCGCCGACCGAGCCGTGTCCAGCCATCGTGTACACAAGCGCGTTGTATTCCTTCTTCCACGGCAAGCGCAGTTCCGCGCCAGGTTGCAGAGTCGCGTGCACCAACGTGATGGGGGTTTGAGTCGATCCGGGTCCAACATGGCCGCCGAGTTCACCGGCGATGACGCGAAGCAAAGCTCCACCATCATGCGATGCAAGAAGCGCTACATCCTTGGCGCGCAGATCTTGATAGGCGGGCTTTGACCACTTCTTCGCTGCGGGAAGATTTACCCACAATTGAAAACCGTGGAAAAGACCACCACTCATGACCAGATGCTCAGGTGGTGTTTCAATGTGCAAGATTCCGGCACCAGCGGTCATCCATTGGGTATCGCCATTTGTGATTGTTCCACCACCGCCGTGATTGTCGCGGTGATCAAAAATTCCATCGATGATGTACGTAACGGTTTCAAATCCACGATGCGGATGCCATGGCGTTCCCTTTGGTTCGCCAGGCGCGTATTCGACTTCGCCCATTTGATCTAGGTGAATAAATGGATCGAGATCCATCATGTCGACGCCGGCAAAAGCACGACGAACAGGGAAGCCCTCGCCTTCATAACCTTGTGGAGCCGTCGTAATGCTTTTCACGCGACGCGGCTTGGAACCAGGTGCGCTCACTACGCGTGGCAATACGGTTACATCGGCGACGGTTACGGCTGGCATCACAAGCTCCTCAGGCGGTTAAGTAATTGAAACTTCAACTACATCGAAGTATAGAACCAACGGCATCTTCCTTCTATTCCAATTTCCGCCAGATACACTCGCCACATGACCGTTGCTCGCACGCGACTCCGCCGCCGGGCGTCATTGGCTTTGGTCCTATCGCTCTCGCTAGCGCTGACGGCGTGTGGCGTAGGCAACGGCAATCAACGGCCCGAAGATCCCAAGCTTCGCGATGGCATCAAACTTTTGATGGCGCAATTCCAGCGAAACCATCCCACGCTGGTGAATTGGGATAACGAAAAGGTGTTAGCGCAGATTAACCACCCGCTGCCCAATGGCGCTGCCACTGAAGCTGGCTGGACGATTACCTGGCCCCATTACGCCGCGGGTGAACTTCCGCGAGTGGTTATTCCTTGGATTGTGCTTGGCCAGTATCCAGAGAAGTACGCGTTAGATACCAACAACTATTCCGGCGGGAGTAGCGTGCCGGTTTCTGTACAAACCGATATCACGGCGCAAGAGACCAAGGGCGATGATTATTTCGCCGCGGTAGTACACATGCGTTACTCCACGGTTGATCCCTCGTGGGTAATTTTCACGACGGTACCGTTTATGCCGGTCACCGATGATGCCTACGGCTGGGCACACGTTAAGAACGGCAAATGGATAATCGCCGATTTGGGAACTGCGCTCGTTGGATGCGGACAAGTGCCCAACGCTGTTCAACACGAGTTTGGCTTTAGCTGTCCTGCTGCTTAAGCGACCGATTCACAAATTCGGTCTTGCAACCCTCCATGCAGAAGTAATAGGTCGTACCTAATAGAACTGCTGTGGCGGCGGCGTCAGACTTTCGCACCTGCATTCCACAGACTGGGTCGACCGCGAAATCACTGCCCTCCCTTGGCTCACGGCTGTACAGCCAAAAGATAATCGCGACGACGAATATAGAGACCACGTTCAGTACCGTCGTGGCGTTAAGTCCCACGTGGTGGATGCTCATAACCGCAAGATGTTTATTTGGGATCCAGTTGAATGCGCTGAAAATCCGATCGGTTATCAGCCCACTCAGTGACATAACGCCCCAGAACACAAGCACGAGTCGATAGGTCAGTTGAGCACCAAAGTATTTGCGGTAAAGAAGAATTAAGGGAAGCGACAGCAGGTCGGCGAATATAAATGAAATAGTGCCGCCGAAGGTGATACCCGCGTGCCAGAGCGCAGCCGCCAACGGAATGTTTCCTACGCTGCAGACGAAGCTAATGCAGGCTATCAGCGGACCGATGAGCGCATTTTCCACCTGAGCGAGCCAACCATGGCCAGCAAGAAAGAGCGAACTCCAAACATGAATTGGAACCAGACGAGTGGCTAATCCCGCCACAATGAATCCGATGACGAGCTCAACCCGCATCATCCGATAGTCACCGATTGCGAATCCAGCAGCATCCCGCATTTTCAGAAGAGAAATACCTGGTTCGCTAACCGTTTCACCTATATCCGATGCATCGGATGCGTCAGCCGCCGACAATGCGCTCTTGACTGTCCATGGAAGCACCGCCCACAAGAGCAGAATCATGATCGCGCCACCAATGAATTCGGCGGCCGCGAACTGCCATCCAATCAAGACCCACAGCACGAGCCCTAGCTCCACCACTAAATTTGTGCTCGCAAACATAAAGATCATGGCAGCCGTGAAGTCGGCGCCTTTTTTATACAAGCTATGGGCCAGTCCGCTCGCGGCATATGAGCACGAGGATGAAATCACGCCGAAAAAAGAAGCTCGAGCGATGGATTTCGCTGAATGATTACCAAGCAACGATCGCATATGACCACGCGACACGAAGGCTTGAATCAAGCC
>DAIPLA010000025.1:1638-14504 GCA_036769465.1 Candidatus Nanopelagicaceae bacterium | reverse complement strand
CGGGGTTGCGCCGACCAAGGCGCCTAAGAACGAGTTGAGTTTCGCCGTTGGCACGCGCTTCTCCCAGCTCGTCAGTGCGGTGCGAAGAGCCGGCGCCAAACGATCGCGATGCCATCCTGTTGCCGCAGATAAGTTAACCCGCTGCGCCCATGGATATCGCTCCAACTGCCGTTCTAGTTCCTTCTCGAGTTGAATCTGGCGATCCTCGTCCATGAGATCCCACTTATTCATCACGATAACCAGCGCACGACCTGCCTCTTCAACCATTGAAACAATTCGAATATCTTGTTCGGTCAGCGGAATAGACGCATCGAGAACCACGACGGCAACTTCGGCACGTTCGAGCGCGCTAGCCGTTCGGAGCGAGGCGTAATAATCCGTGCCGCTGTCTTGATGCGAACGTTTGCGAATTCCAGCAGTATCGATAAAGCGCCAGGTGTCGCCACCGATTTCAATTAGTTCATCCACTGGGTCGCGAGTGGTGCCGGCTTGGTCATCAACGATTACTCGTGACTCTCCCGCCAAAATGTTAAGCAAACTAGATTTTCCAACGTTTGGCCGTCCGACCAAAGCGACGCGGCGGAAGCCATCGTCGGGTTGTTCGGATCCAACTTCTGGAAGTTGTCTAATAAGGAAATCTAGAAGATCACCACTACCGCGGCCATGGAGGGCAGAAACAAAATGTGGTTCTCCGAGTCCAAGATTCCAAAGCGCATGCGCATCCGCTTCTTCGACTTGGCCATCAACTTTATTTGCAGCCAAAATAATTTTCTTCTTACTGCGACGCAGCAGCGTTACGAGCGATTCATCTTCATCGAGTGCGCCAACTTGTGCATCGACGACGAAGAGAACGAGGTCTGCTTCATTAATCGCGGCTTCCGATCCAAGGGTTATCTTCGACGAAATACCTTCTGGGCGTTCTTCCCACCCCCCGGTGTCGATAAGGAGAAATCGTCGGCCATTCCATTCCGCTTCGTACTTAACTCGATCGCGGGTTACTCCGGGCGTATCTTCGACGATCGCCTCTCGACGTCCGATGATTCGATTCACTAGCGTTGACTTTCCGACATTCGGACGGCCGATCACCGCAACCGTCGGGAGTCCGAGCAAGCTTCGGCGTTTGAGCCACTCCCAGATAACCTCCACAACTTCTGGCAGGGAGAGCAATGTGGAATCTAGTTCTAGCGCATCTGGAGCTGGCTTTAGCGGCGAGATTCTGCGATTGGAATCGATTTCGTCACGACTGGATAATGATTCTGCAACCTTCGCCGCATCCACCTGTTCAATCTTCTTTTCACTTAACTCATCTTCTCGTCGAGCGGCCCGCGCATGTAAATCGGCATACAAGAACACTTTCAAATGAGCCTCGGGTGCGACAACCGTTCCGATGTCACGACCTTCGACAACGATTCCAGTTGGGGCGGTTTCAATTACTTCACGCTGCAATGCGACAAGAAAATCTCGTAGCTCGGGTATTTGGCTGAATTCGCTGACGCGATCGGTAACACGCATCGTTCGAATCTCAGTCGTTATGTCGACATCTCCACAAAGTATCTCTGGTTGTAGGGGCGATGTTTTGAAAGTTATTGGTTCTTTACGTAGCGCGGCAATGATCTCCCAACCTTCGGAGAGATTCTCCTTGAGCGCTAACCATGTAGCTGCGCGATATAGCGCACCCGTGTCTAAGTAACTCCAATTAGCACGAGTCGCGAGAGTTTTGGCGGTGCTCGACTTTCCGGACCCGCTTGGCCCATCAATCGCAACAATTACATTCGCCATGTCTCAACCTTACTGTTCGCGCACGCTTTACTGTTAAAAAAGCAAGTGTTAAAAGAACTGCTAAATGGATTTCAATCCAACTAGTTAATCCGATCAACTAGTTCATTTTCGCGGGATATGCGCAGACCAACCCGTCGTTGTTAGGTGCTCTTGCAAAGTAAACGCGTCCTGCTCCGAGAGAGCCAACGTAATTAGTCCGGTCGCTTGGCCAGGGCTGTGTTCAATCGACAGATCTTCGACGTTCACACCCGCTCGAGCGCATTCTTCAAAGAGCAGAGCTAACTGTCCTGGTGCATCGTTGATGACAACCGGCAGATAGGTGTAGTCGCGCGCTTTCGCGCCGTGTTTGCCTGGAATCTTGGCTTGTCCAGCGCGGCCGGTATCAAGAATGGATCTCACTTTCTCGGCACGCCCGGATTCGAGCGCCGTCGCAAGTTCGATTGCTTCCTCCGCCAGATTGCGAAGTAGCGCGGCGTCAACCAATGAATTCGCAATCAGTAGTTCGCTCCAGAATGCTGAGTCTGAAGCGGCCAAACGCGAGGTATCGCGGAGCCCTTGCCCAGCCAGCGCCAATTGCTCTTCGGAAGCCTGGTTCCCTATCGAACGCGCGAGGGTCGAACCCAATAGAGAGGCCACCATTTGCGGAAAATGGGAGACCAGCGCCATTGCTTCGTCGTGTGCCTCGGCATCCAATTCATAGACCGTCGAGCCAGCCACTTCTCCCAAGGATCGAGCAGCGGCGACCGCTCGTTCGGAGCTCCCCTGCGCTGGCGTAACTATCCATGCCCGACCTTCAAAGAGGTCAGCTCGTGCCGCGCCAGGGCCTGATACTTCGCGGCCCGCCATCGGGTGAACAGAGACGTAGTGAGCAAGATTGACCGTTAATTCTTTAAGTTCATTGTGAACTTTAGACTTTAAACCACCGACATCCATAACTATCGAGTTTTGATACTTATTCAAAAGGTCCGAAACAAGTGCCGGAATCGCCGAAATCGGGGTTGCCACGACGATAAGGGCGGGACTCTCAATCTCGCCGCCTGAAATGCTTGCCGATCCAACTAGATCATTAGCCAATGCGGCGTTGGATGCATTGGAGTCCTGAAATAGGACGTCTGCGCCTGCATTACGCAGGGCGAGTCCGAGCGAAGTACCAATTAGCCCCGCCCCGACGATAAGTGCGCTCGGGAAGGGTGCGCTACCGGGCAAGATCCGGCCTAAGCGCGCTTGCTCCACGTTTGTAAACATGCTGGACGGCAGCCTGACCGATTTCGGAATTCGCGTGAATCATGACGCGAACCGTCATAGGCAGAGCACCCGGTACGTCCATTTCTTGGGCACAGATCAGAGGTACGGATTCAAATCCCATTCCGCGAATCGCGGTGGCGGGAAAGGTCGAATGGATATCCGACGTCGCCGTAAAAAGAATTGAGACGATATCCGGTGTCGAGAGCTTGTTGACCGTGATGAGTTCGGAAACTAGCTCTCCCACGGCATCGCGCATCTCCTCCGCCGTGTCCACGGTGAGCTGCGTAGCGCCTCTAAACCCACGTACCGTCATAGGGCAATCGTAGAGTAATTTCGCAATCCTCGATTGCTAATAAAACGGCAAGTCATTTTCTTTGTTTATCTATAAAATGGTTTTTTAGATTATCGACAAAAGATGGGGAGGTTAAAGCCCGCCTTCCACTTTAGCAATATATCGATTTTTATAGGAAAATTGTGCGCGTATTTCTCTATTTATCGATATTCTAGGTACTCCAGAAAAATCAACAAAAAGCTAAATAGTTTATTCGAATTTCGATTTACTTATTTAACGATAAAGCAGTAAACATACTTTCGATTTCTGGGCGCGACAGAGCCCGCCATCGGCCTGACTTCAGCTCCCCAATGTTTACCGGGCCAAAGTCGGTCCGGATCAAGCGAAGGACCTCGACCTGGAGGTAGTCAAACATCCGACGTACGATATGAAAACGGCCCTCGTGAATTGTGACTTCTACCCAATAGTGTTTGGGCTCGATCTCTCGGATCACCTTGACCTCAAGCGCTCTCGCCATTCCATCCTCAAGCTCTACTCCTTCGAGAAGCGCTGCGCTCTGCCCCCGCCCAAAAAGACCCTTGATTTCGACCAGGTATTTCTTCTGGAGGCCGTATGAGGGGTGGGTTGCCCGGTGGGCCAAATCGCCATCGTTGGTGAGAAGAATGAGTCCTTCACTCTCTCGATCGAGTCTCCCTACATGGAAAAGTCGTTCGTTTCGCTCTGTAAAGAAGTCCCCTAGGTTGGGCTTTCCCTGTGGGTCGGACATTGCCGAAATTACGCCGATAGGCTTATAAAACGCGAGGTAACTCTTAGTTGTTGAGAGAGAAATTGCCTCACCATCAACTTCAACTATAGAGATTTCTGGGTTCACTTTGGTGCCCAGCTCAGTAATTTGTACTCCATCGACGCTGACACGTCCCTCGGAGATCAGTTCTTCGCTCCCCCGACGGCTCGCTACGCCGGCATCGGCCAGCACCTTTTGTAGGCGAACAAGTTTTTCGCTAGCGTCAGAGGCGGATCGGTCCCTTGGGCTCATGAGAGAACCCTAGAGTAAAGGTTGAGAATTCGTTAATCGGCCAGATAGATCTAGATAGCTCTCGATAGCTCTAATCGGTGAGACTGGACAACACTTCATCGAGCCCATCAACATCGGGCAAGAATGGCGCAAGGGCCGGAAGATCGTTCACAGAGTTCAAGCCAAGTTTTTCGAGGAAGTACGAAGTGGTCACGTACAGGATTGCGCCGGTCTCTGCTTCCGTGCCGCTCTCCTCTACTAAACCGCGCGTTACGAGCGTCTTCATGACGGCTTCGACGTTCACGCCACGGATCGCTGAGACACGTGCACGTGAAATCGGCTGGCGGTAGGCGATGACGGCCAAGGTTTCCAGGGCGGCCTGGGTCAATCGGGTCTGCTGACCATCGAGAACAAACTTCTCGACTATTGGGGCCAAATCCGGATGGCTGTAGAAGCGCCATCCCCCTGCAATTTGCCGAAGTTCAAAACCTCTGCCTTGTTCCGCGTATTCCGCAGCAAGCTCATGGAGGGCGGCGAGGACTTGTTCAGTAGGAACTTCCGTAATTTGCGCCAAAATGATCTCTGAGACCGGCTCGTCTACAACCATGAGGACCGCTTCAAGCGACCTGTTCAGTTCGTGGTTAGACATTATTATCTCCATTTGTCTCATCTTCAGGTACAACTACGGGAACATCAAACTCATCACTCACTTCAATCTCGCCCTCGGTGGCTCCAACCCAGGTAATGTGGAGTTCGCCCAGCGCGATTACCTGCTCAAAGCGCAGGACCCCTTCCCGATAGAGCTCCAAGAGCGCCAAAAACCGAGCAACGACTACCAGGGTGTTCTCGGCGTCGCCCGCCAAATTGCGGAAGGTGACTCG
The DNA here is from genome assembly GCA_036769465.1 of Candidatus Nanopelagicaceae bacterium. Classification (GTDB taxonomy): domain Bacteria; phylum Actinomycetota; class Actinomycetes; order Nanopelagicales; family Nanopelagicaceae; genus AAA044-D11. The sequence goes on along the minus strand of DAIPLA010000025.1, from coordinate 9,292 downwards.
ATTGGACTTCCGAAGATGCTCGACAATCTTCGCGGCCTCCTCTGTCACGCTCACCAACGGACGATGAATATGCTCAATTCCGACAACCGGCGGCGTTTTCGGAGAGAGCACCCGCTGGGCTATCGCAGCGAATCGATCTGGGCCAACGCCAATCAGGACTTCTGGCAGAAGCTGGGCAAAATGGGACTCAAGGGCAACCACGCGGGCGAAGGTCTTCTCGGCCAGGCCAACCCGCTCGTTGAAAATGGCGGCAATCTGCTTAAAAGCGCGATACTGAAGCAGGCGAGCAAAGAGCAGGTCGCGGGCTTCCAGCAGGGCTAGGTCGCCCTCATCCTCAATCTCGCCGGATGGGAGCAATCGGGCCGCCTTGAGGTCTAAAAGCGTCGCTGCCACCACAAGGAATTCGGTGGTCTGATCGAGGTCCCAGCCCTCCTCAGAACCCTCCAGGGCGCGGATATAGGCAATGAAATCGTCTGTGACTACCCCAAGCGCAACCTCGGTGACATCCATCTTGTGGCGTGCGATGAGCTGAAGAAGAAGGTCAAATGGGCCCTCGAAATTGGTGAGATGAACGGAGAATCCAGGCGCCTCCGGCTGATCCTGGACTATCTCGGGCTCGCTCATGCGAGAAAGGTACTTGAATCGAGCTTGTCACGGTAATCGCATCGCCGTAGAGTCCCGCTATGGCAAAAAGCTCTCAAGAGGTTTCTCGCTTCGACGCTAAATCGACAAATCGAGACGAGGAACTCGCCGCGACATCGGTCGTCCTTGGCCGCAAGCCCTTGGATTTCCCAGAAGTTACCTCGGCTCCAGCCGAAGGTAAGGCTCGCGTTATATCGATCGTTAACCAAAAAGGCGGCGTGGGAAAAACCACGACAACGATCAACCTTGGCGCTGCGTTAGCCGAAATGGGTCGACGCGTACTGCTTATCGATTTCGATTCACAGGCGTCGATGACAACTGGTCTTGGCATCAAACCCGCCCAAATCAAAGAGCAGTACGGCTCTATTTGGTACTTGTTGAATGACACCAGCGCGAAGATCACGGATTTCATTTTGAAGTCCAATCAACCAGGTCTGGATTTCATCCGTGGCCACGAAGATTTGGCAGCGGCTGAAGCTGCCTTCGTCACCGAACTCGCGAAAGAACACAAACTTCGCAAGCTCTTGCTTCCAGTGATGGACCTTTACGACGACATTTTGATCGATTGCTCTCCATCGCTAGGTACTCTCACCATCAATGCCCTCACCGCCTCTAATGGCGTTCTCATTCCCATGGAATGCGAATATTTCGCGGTACTTGGACTATCGCTGGTCAAAAAGACCATCGAGCGAGTTCAAGAGAACACGAACCCACACCTCAAGATCTACGGAATCCTTGCGACAATGTTTGATCGTAAGACTGCCCACTCTCGCGAAGTTCTGGCTCTCATCGACACCGAGTTTCCGGATGAGCTACTGGACACAATCATTTCTCGCACCGTTCGTTTCTCGGAATCAACCGTCAAGGGCGAACCCATCACTACTTACGCAAGCAGCTCGCTGGGAGCGGTTTCCTACCGTCGCTTAGCGCGTGAATTGATCCACCGAGGAGGAGCTAACTAATGAGCCGTCGCGTCAGCCTGCCAGGAGCGGATGAACTCTTTCGCCAAACAACCACTCTCAGCGCGGTCCCTTCTCAATCCCCTGCCGCAGAGATCGAAACACCGGCAATGCCGTTAAGCGCTCCGACGTCAAAGAAGACCGTGCGCACAACAGCGCGTCGTCGCGTCAACACCTTCGACCGTTCGCCAAGCGGCCGTGAACGTCATGATGAAAAAATAACCGTTTATCTCTCCCCGGAAGAGCTTTACGACTTGGAACAAGCTCGCCTTGCACTGCGCGGCGACTTGGGTCTTGCGGTTGACCGAGGTCGTATCGTGCGTGAATCGTTGGCAATCATCATCGCCGACCTCGAAGCAAAGGGTGATCAGAGCATCATCGCCCGCCGACTCCGCGGCAAATAATTCCTACCGCGCTCGTGGATGAGCGGTGCTGTAACTTTCACGGATCTTGTCGATCGTGACCAATGTATAAATCTGGGTAGTCGTTGCGCTTGAATGGCCGAGCAATTCCTGGACAACTCTTATGTCCGCCCCACCGTCCAGTAGGTGCGTCGCAAATGAATGGCGCAACGAGTGTGGACTAACTTCAGTGGCTATTTCAGCGCGCTCAGCCGCTTCTTGAATTATCTGCCAAGCGCTTTGTCGACTTAATCGAGCACCTCGACTATTGAGAAACAGTGGATCAACTTTTAAATTTTTTCTCCGCTTGCTCAGCAACGATTCTCGCTGAGACTCTAGGTATGTAGAAAGTGCCGCGCGGGCAAAGGAACCAACCGGAACAAACCGCTCCTTGCCCCCTTTGCCTGTCACCTTGATGACGACGCTCTCCTCGCGCATATCGAGATCGGACAGATTAAGGTCAATGATCTCGGAGATACGTGCGCCGGACGCGTACAGCAACTCCACGACCGCGGTATCTCTGGGGGCAAATGCATTCGCGCTGGATCCAGCACCCTCAATCAATCGGTTCACTTCTTCGATGGAAAGCGCCTTCGGCAAACGCTTGGGAATCTTGGGTGGCGAGAAATCTTTAAGCGGATCAGCGATGCCAGATTCCTTAGCGATAAAGGCCGAAAGATTTCGAATGGAGACAACTGCGCGAGCGATACTCGCCTCACCTAAGGGAACTGATTCACGCGACCCTAGGCGTAAATGTGCAATAAATTTTTGAACATTTTCCTCGTTGAGCTCAAATCCAGCATTCTGCGCTCCTGCGTAGTCAGCGAAGCGCTTTAAGTCACGCCGATAGGACGCGACAGTGTTTTTACTCAGGCCGCGTTCAACCGAAATATGTGTGAGGTAATCCCCGATTACAGAAAGTAAATCAGATTGATTACTGGCCATGTCGAACGATTGCCGCGGCGATCAGTCCGGAGAAGAGCGGGTGTGCCTTAGTGGGCCGGGAGAGAAACTCGGGATGGGCTTGCGTGCCCACGTAATACGGGTGCACACTCTCCGGTAGCTCCACAAACTCAACCAATAGACCGTCCGGGCTGAGACCAGAAAATTGCAACCCCGCCTCCGAGATTCGATCTCGATAGGAATTGTTGACCTCGTAGCGATGACGATGGCGCTCATCCGCTTTCTCGGAGCCGTAAACCTTCGAGACCAGAGATCCTGCCGTGAAATGCGCGGGATACAAACCCAGTCGCATCGTTCCGCCCATATCACCGCGTCCCGCGACGATGTCGGCCTGGCTCGCCATGGTTGAAACAACGGCGTCAGGTGTTTCTGGATCGAACTCGGCTGAAGAAGCCTTGGTGATGCCTGCCAAATTGCGAGCGGCTTCAATCACCATGCATTGCAGCCCCAGACAAATACCAAGAGTTGGGATTTTGTTCTCGCGTGCGTACTTCAGTGCGCCCAACTTGCCCTCGATGCCTCTCACGCCGAAGCCACCTGGCACAAGAACTCCGTCGACCCCATCTAATTCAGCGGCTGCGCCGGCCGGCGTCTCGCAATTATCACTAGGAACCCACTTGATAGTCACCTTCGCGCTATTAGCGAAGCCACCGGCTCTAAGCGCTTCGGTTACAGAAAGATAAGCATCGGGCAAATCCACATATTTTCCAACGAGCGCAATGGTGACTTGATGATCGGGGTGGTGCACCCGCTGCAACAAATCATTCCACTCGCCCCACTGGATCTCCGCGGTTGAAAGTCCCAGTCTGCGAACGATGTATGAATCCAAGCCCTCTGCGTGAAGAACCTTGGGGATGTCATAGATGGATGGAGCATCCATAGCAGCAACAACCGCTTCGTAATCGACGTCGCACATCGAGGAAATCTTTCGCTTCACACCCTCGGGAATAGGTCGATCGGAGCGCAGAACAATTCCATCCGGCGCAATACCAATTGAACGGAGCGCCGCTACGCTATGTTGCGTTGGCTTAGTTTTTAGCTCCCCCGACGGGCCGATGTAAGGCACAAGCGAGATATGAAGATAGAAAACATTCTCTCGACCCACGTCTTGGCGAATCTGCCGTGCTGCTTCCAAGAATGGAAGTGATTCAATGTCGCCAACCGTGCCGCCCACCTCTGTGATGACCAGGTCAATATCTGGCGCCGCCATCGCGCGGATACTCTCTTTTATTTCATTAGTGATGTGCGGAATGACTTGAACCGTGTCACCGAGATATTCACCGCGTCGCTCTTTTGCAATCACATTTGAATACACCTTGCCGGTGGTTATATTGGCCGAGCCGTGGAGGTTGGTGTTGAGGAAGCGCTCGTAGTGACCGATGTCGAGGTCCGTCTCGGCCCCGTCGTCTGTCACGAAGACCTCGCCGTGCTGAAACGGATTCATCGTTCCGGGATCAACGTTGATATACGGATCAAGCTTCTGCATGGTCACGCGGATGCCGCGCGCCGAAAGCAGGCGACCAAGACTAGAAGCGGTTAACCCCTTGCCGAGACTCGATGCTACGCCGCCGGTTACAAATAAGTGTTTCGTCACATGAGGGGTGGTCATGGAAGGCGAACTTATCATTATTTGGCGCTCTTTTTTGAGGCCTTTCCGGTCGAGTCCTTCACCAATTCCAACAACTCCTCGGCGTGTTTCCTTGCCAGCTCGGACTCTTCTTGGCCTGAGAGCAACCGCGCTATCTCCACTATTCGAGACTCCCCCGTGACTTCTCGAACATGAGACTCAGTAACCTCGCCACTTTCGGTTTTTGCTACAACGAAATGATGGTCAGCCCACGCCGCCACTTGCGGCAAATGGGTGACGACCAATACTTGAGCTTGTTGGGCCAGCTTTGCCAAACGTCGGCCAACCTCGACCGCGGTCTTTCCGCCGACACCAGCGTCCACTTCGTCGAAGATATAGGTGCCAACCGGAGACTTTTGGGCGAGCACGACTTCGATTGCCAGCATGATTCGCGAGAGTTCGCCGCCACTCGCCGCCTTAGCAATCGGCAAGGGATCTTGACCGGCGTGCGAGGTGAAATTAAAGCGAACGTCGTCTATTCCTGAGGCCGAATACGAAGAAAGATCATGCGGATTAGATTGGACAACCTGGATCTCAAGCGTCGCCGAGGCCATAGAGAGTTCTCGAAGCTCAGATGTCACCGCACTCCCAATTGCTGCGGCTGTTTCGCTGCGAGCGGCGCTCAGAGCCAGTGCTCGATCGCGAAGAACTGCAAACTCTGCCCCATGCTCGGCTTTCAACTCGGCTAATCGAGAATCTCCACCCGCGAGGTCCTTGAGTCGCTGTGAAGCCTCGCGCGCATCCTCAATCAACCCTGCATACGCCTGAGCTCGATCAGATCCTTTGCCAAACTTCTTTATTAGAAGCGAGATTTCACTTTTTCGATTTTGCAGATGTTCAAATCTTGCTGGGTTTGCTTCTAGGCCAGCGAGATAACGACCGAGGTCGCCTGATACTTCTTCGACGCTAAAGAGCGAATCCACGAACGATTCGATTATCGGATCGAGTGCGCCGTCCTTGCCGCGAAGGTGTTCGAGCGAGCGACGCGCAGATTGCAAGAGATTGAGCGCAGAGACCTCTTCATCAGCCAGATAGCCCAAGGTGGCCGTGACATCCGCGTTAATTGTTTCCACAGAACCAAGTCTGGAAATCTCATTTTCGATATCGTCGAGTTCGCCCGGCTCGGGCTTTACCTTTTCAAACGCCTTGACAAACTCTTGAATCTCGGCGGTTTCACGATCCTTCTCGCGCAGCCGCTTTTCAAGGTCGGCTATTCGAGCCGAAGTCTCCTGATAAGTGGTCAACGCTGACTGGTAGGCAGAGCTCAGTCCCTCTAGCTCTCCGTATTGATCAAGAATCTCACGTTGTTGGGCGGGCTTATTGAGCCGGGCCGTGCTCGATTGCGCATGAACTTCCAAAAGTAATTCTGAGAGCGATGCCGCTTGACTGGCGGTGACTTGCGCTCCCCCCACGGTAATCCGCGACTTTCCTTGGCTCGTGACGGTCCTGGTAACGAGCACGGTCTCGTCTTCCGTCTCCGCACCGAGTTCGTCAATTGCGGCTTTCAGTGTGGAACTCTGTGAGCCGATCGAAAACCGAGCTGAAACGTTTAATCGATCAGCACCACGACGAACAAAATCGGAATCGGATTTTGCGCCCATTATCAGGCCGATTGCGGTGAGAATCATGGTCTTACCTGCGCCGGTCTCGCCCGAGAGAACAGTGAAACCTTGGCCAAATTCCAGGGTGCTGGAATCTATGACTCCTAGACCGCGGATAGATATTTCTTGAAGCGAACTAAGCTCGCTCACCACGCCAGCCTTCAATAGGCAATTTAAATTTTGCAACTAGTCGATCTGTGAATACGCCACTCTCGATATAAGACAAGTGAATTGAATTTTGCCCTTTAGTGAGGGTTACTCGGTCGCCCGCAACAAGATTAAATGTGCGAATTCCATCGCCGACAATATCTGCAGAATCCGATTCCAAATCGATCACTATTTCCGAATCGGGCGAAATCACCATTGGACGCGAATATAGAGCGTGAGCCGCAAGTGGAAGGAGGATCAGGGCGTTGACTTCTGGCCATACGACCGGTCCGCCAGCGGAAAATGCATAAGCAGTGGAGCCGGTTGGCGTAGCGCACACCACCCCATCGCTACCCCAGCGCGAAAGAGGTCGCTTATCAATCTGAACAAAAAGCTCTGCCATTTGGCTGCGACCGCGTTCGATTGTTACTTCATTGAGGGCCCAACCCGTGTTCACAACTTTTCCCGCGCGCTCAACCGAATACGAAATCGTGAGGCGGGGTTCACCATGAAACTTCTTCGCGACGACCGCGGCCACGATCTCATCCAACGACGGCTGATGTACCTGAGCGAGGAATCCAACATTCCCGAGATTGATACCCACCAACGGAACCTTGCTTCCTAACACCAGCTCGGCGCCCCGAAGAATGGTTCCGTCTCCGCCGCACACAATCGCTACTTCAATCTGGGAAAGGTCGCGATCTCGATCGTAATTCGTAGATCCAGCAACGAGTGATGGCTGATTAGAGAAAATGGCGAAGTCAAGAGCAGAAAGTTTCTGCGAAAGTGAGTTGGCAAATTCACTCGCTTCTGGTCGCGAAGGGTGAACCACAAGAAGAGCACCGCGTTGATTGCTCATTACTGGGGTCCCTTCTCGATCGCCACGTTGATGTCTTCCTCGCTCAGGGTCTGGGCTCCGCGCTTTAACCACAAGAAGTATTCGACGTTACCAGAAGGGCCCGGCAAGGTGCTTGCGACTACGCCTAAACATCCCAGCCCCATGTCGTATGCAGAATCCGCGACCTCTTGAACGGCTGCTTTTCGTAACGAAGGATCACGAACTACGCCGCCCGCCCCTAATTTTTCTCGACCCACCTCAAACTGGGGCTTCACCATAACCAGAAAATCTGCACCAGTTCGCGAGACGGAAACTAGCGCCGGAAGTACCAAGGTCAACGAGATGAATGACAAGTCGGCAACGATTAAGTCGACCGGTTCACCGATTTGCTCGATGGTCAGGTGCCGCACATTCGTGCGATCGAGAACCGTGACGCGCGGATCCTGTCTAATTTCCCACGCCATCTGCCCATAGCC
>DAIPLA010000025.1:0-1538 GCA_036769465.1 Candidatus Nanopelagicaceae bacterium | reverse complement strand
ACAGAACGTGCTTCGATGAGATCGGCCGCATGATCTCGCGATCGAGCGAGCCCGCGTCGAACAAGTTCAGCATCAAGACGTGTCTTCATCGACTGATGCTCTTACAGGCCATCAATCTCGGCGAGTACCTTCTGCAACTCGGCATGGATATTTTCATACTCGTTCGAATGCTCAGTCAACGGCAAGCCTGCAATGTTGGAGATGCGCTCCTTAATTTCCGAAACACGTGCATCGAGGCTCATCTCATCACTCATTTCTTAACCGCCGCCTTCTTTGTGGTTGAACTCTTCTTCGTGGTTGGAGTTTCTGGCTTCGCATTAGCCGATTCGAGTTGAACGATTCGGGCAAGCAGCTCTTCTAGCTCTTCCCTGCGAACGAAACCCATCCGTGCGGCGGCGCTTTCGATTTCGCCCTCTATTCGAGCCTTCAAACCTTCCCCGCTCTCCTTGACCCAGCTCGCAAGGGCCGCGCTCATCTCTGCTGCGCTCTTCTCTCCACCGGAGATCTTGCCGATGTAGGTGCGGAGCGCGGAGAAAATATCTTCAGCCATGGCTTAACCGTACCTAAAGGCGTCGAATCGCGCTCGCTTCTACTTGCCAACGGCTTGCGAGTCCCGTTGGAGCTTGCCAAAACCTGCGGCGAACGGCCCCGTCCACTTCCACCCATGTGTCCGGTCGAAGTTTGAGCGCCGCGGATCGAGCTCGCGCGCTCCAAGCCGCTATATCCAGAGTATCAATCTCTTTCTTGGTCGAACGCGGTTGCGACCTCGTGACCACGATCCGAAATTCAACGACCGTATCTCCACTGGGAAGAACTTTCTCCACCGGCGCGCTGCTGACCCGACCGAGGAGAAAGACTTCATTCTTAGGTTCAAACTCCAGCTCGAAGTTGGCAATCTCTTTGCTAGTAGCCGTCAGCGACGAAGCCCGAGGTGATTTCTGAGTGGATATCTTGCGTCGAGTTGATTCTCTCGCTTTTTCAACATTCTTTTTTGTCATAATCAATTTTCTCGTTAAGAAGAGAAGACATATGAGTAACTTCAAAATCTGTGGATAAGAGGTCCCTGTGCAAATATGACATGTACAGATCTAACATGTTCAGAAATGAAAAAAGCGCCCGCATCGCAATCTTTCGAATGCAACGCTGAGCGCTTTTTATAAATGATGTCCGGCGGCGATCTACTCTCCCACAAGGTCCCCCTTGCAGTACCATCGACGCTGAGAGGCTTAGCTTCCGGGTTCGGAATGGGACCGGGCGTTTCCCTCTCGCTATGGCCGCCGAAACTCTATTGAGTTGTCAGGCTGGTTAATTAGCCAGTTCCCGACCGTAACTCGGGAACCACACAGTGAACGCGAACATTAATTGAAAAATAATGTAGTTAAATCCTCGGCCTATTAGTACCGGTCAGCTCCATGGATTGCTCCACTTCCACCTCCGGCCTATCAACGCAGTAGTCTAGCTGCGGGCCTTACCTGATAAATCAGTGAGAAACCTTATCTTGAAGCGAGCTTCCCGCTTAGATGCTTTCAGCGGTTATC
>DAIPLA010000092.1:0-2789 GCA_036769465.1 Candidatus Nanopelagicaceae bacterium | reverse complement strand
CTGGAACGGTTGTTGAAGTTGCCACATGGCAAGGTGTCGGTCGACCAGATGACACGACTAACCGATTCTTGTTGACCGCAGACGGTCCCGGCTTGCAAACGCGACGTCGCGAAGAAATCGAACGAGCACCAGATCCGGTTGCTCCAGCTCAACCAATTTCTGAAGTAACAATTCCAAAATCTGCTCCAAAGGAAAACCCTGAACCCTTTCTCGGAGTAACTACTCTTGAAAAACCTGAAGTAAGTTCGGTCACCGCTATACCTGTTTCGCCGTGGCGTAATCGCGGTCGTGCTGCATTTACGGTCGCAGCATCAATCGCAATCATCGTGGTCTTTCTCAACATCATTGGATTGTCTTTTACGGTGCCTACCATCGGCGCCAAGACGGTCTTTGGAAATACCACCAACTCGTTGGTGATTTATAAGCGCGGGAGTGCGCTGCAAGATAACGCTCCAACAGTGGTCATTACCGATAACGCGGGCAAGAAGGTCGTTGTACTGGGCGCAGCCACCGTGTACAGCGCAACTCAATTGGAACTCAGTACAACAAAGGGATTGTTATTAGAAAACGCTAATACTGTCGCTGGACAGAGCGTGATCGCGATACCATTTTTAGGCTGGATTCTCGGGCCAATTTTTCATTAAGTAAAACGCTTTAAATTACTGAATGACGCCTTCGTCGCGCAGCGTCCGATACATATCCGTCTTTGTGCGGATCGGAGTCCCCGCCATGCGGTACTTTATCTTCGCGCGTTCGATGTATTGCTTCACCGTAGACGGCGCAACGTTCATACGACGAGCCACCGCATCCAGCTTGAGACCAGAGGCGTAAAGGATGAGTGCCTTTTTTTCTTGGGCGCTTAATTCGTCGGACGTCTTGGCGGTAAAGCTCAACGCCTGATTAAGAATCGGAGAAATCCACTCACTGCCATCGACGATCGTCTTAATAGCCTTCTTAATTTCGTCGCTCGACGAGTCCTTGCTGACGAAGCCCTTTGCACCCATCTGAAAGGCGCTCTTTACGGATTCAAAATTACTGAGGGCGCTAATGACCAGAACTGGAATGTTTTTTGAGCTGAAAAGCGTCACTATTTCACCTGGGGATCGGCCATCGCCAAGGTGAAGGTCAACAATCGCAATGGAGACAGAGTGGTTATCACAGGCCGCGCGAGCCTGGCGAGCATCGGCCCCGTCATAAATAAAGGTGGCGGTAGGGAATTCAGAGCGGACGAAGTTCTTCAGACCCTCACGATAGAGCGGGTGGTCCTCCAAGAGGACGACATTTATCGGTTCGGCCATGAGCATGAGGGTAGGCATTTGTGTCCACCTCCCATCGCACATGGATGTCATCGGAATGGTGGTCAGAGTAAGTGATGGCAGTCTGGGAATCAACGCCCTTTTCTTGGCAGAGTTCGGCTCATGCCTGGCTCCCTTCTCTCACTTCGGCCACGAGTCGCTTGGGCGCCGGGCGCCCTATTTTTGCTCACCTCGGTTGTGTGCCTCCCGGGGTGGTTAATCACGAACGACTTCGATCGAAATGCGGCTCCGCAATTTGTCACGCTTGCGATATCGGCCGTCATCCTTGGACTCCTCTTTATCTCGTGGCGCTCGCGCGCCGCCCTGCCGATCGCCGTCCACGGCGGGGTGTATGCGCTTTTGATTACTTCGAGCATTTCGCTCGTCACGGGTCATAACTTAATTAACGGACTAACCGGCGACACCGGCCGTTACACCGGCCTTGTTTCACTCTTTGCGCTACTCGCTATTGCACTTTTCTTTTCACAACTGAATGAAAGCCAATTCGCTCAGTTCTATCCGTGGTTGATTGCCGCATTCCTGATTGTTGATGTTCTAGGAATAATTCAAGCACTCGGTTGGATCACGATGCCGGGCGACGGGGGAGTTGGCTCGACTCTCGGCAATCTCGACTTTCTCTCGGCCTGGGTAGGCACATCGTTTCCACTCTTTTTTTGGCGGCGCATCAAATCTCGTTCTCATGCGCTAGTCATTGGATTGATTTTCGCGCTCTCGTTGTGGCTGATGATCAAGATCGGCGCCAAGCAAGGCCTGTTGGACTTCATCATCTTGATTCCTGTGATCTTGATTTACCTTGGTCGCCATCGACTGAAGGGTCTTGGCTTGTCGACCGCGGTGTGGACTGGTATCGGCACCTTCGTGACAATTCTGTGGGCCGAGGCGATTTACCTGGTGCCTATGGCGAAGCTTCCGGTTCCGGGTATCGCAGGAGATCCCAATGTACGGATCCGCACCGATTTCTGGTTCAGCGGCTTTGGTCAATTCGCGCACCATATTCTCTTTGGCGTAGGGCCAGACAACTACGGAAACTATTACGAGCGCTATCGCTCTCTCTCGTCGGTAAAGCTGACCGAGTCGGTATTGGCAAACGACGCGCATTCATCAGTTGTGCAAACCTTTGCCACACTCGGACTAGCAAGCGTGCTTGCCTTCATCGTGCTTCTGATTCTTTACATTCGCTCTCTTGTCGTTTTGATCAACGACGATCAACGGCGCTGGCACGGCGCGGTTCTAGCCGTCTTTTCATTGGTCTACTTTACGAATTCGGCAATCAGCCCGATTACCTTGCCCAATAAATTCTTGTTCTGGGCGGTTGCTGGGTACGTCATTGGGTCGGCCCAACGAATTCGACCATTGCGAGTATGGACTTCTGAAGTCGCCACCCGGGCCGTCGTTGGAGTGATGGCGGCAGTGATTCTTTTCGTAACTGCCAACTTTGCTTGGGCTGATTACCGCTTTATTTACTCGGGTAAG
>DAIPLA010000024.1:0-14664 GCA_036769465.1 Candidatus Nanopelagicaceae bacterium | reverse complement strand
TCAGGATCCACCGTTGTTCTTAAGGACCTCGGAGTCACACGACTTCGTGGCGGTGGCCGCGGTGACTTGCTGGTGCATGTCGAAGTGACTACTCCGGTAAAGCTCAACAAAGAACAAGAAGAGCTCTTGAAGAAACTCGCGAGCCTTCGTGGCGATGACAAGGCTGGCGCAGAACTCCACAGCGCACATACCGAGAGCCATGGCGGCTTCTTCGGACGCGTCAAAGACGCTTTTAATCGCTAGCGATTATTCGTAATGCTCTCACTCTTCTTCGTATCATTGATTCCATCAAGCGGTGTCGTGATTTTGGATGGCGACGAAGCGCATCACGCGCTGACGGTTACGCGATTGACTACCGGCGATGAACTCTTGATGTCGGATGGCAAGGGCTCGTGGGCGCGCGGCCGGATATCGACCGCCACCAAGCGAAGCGCTGAGATCGAGGTTCTCGAACGCGGAATTGAGCAGACGGTGACGCCAACGCTGACCGTCGTCCAAGGAATCCCAAAGTCCGATCGCATAAAAGAGACGATTGAACTATTAACCGAAGCAGGAGTTGACCGAATAATTCCGTGGCAGGCCGCACGGAGCATCGCAAAATTCCAGGACGACAGTCTGGGGAAGTGGCAGAACGGAGCAATGGCCGCGGCGAAGCAGTCACGAAGATTCCGCATTCCTGAAGTGACAAGCGCTCAAACGACACACGCTCTTGCGGATGTTCTCGCGAGTTCGCGCATTGTGGTCTTGCATGAGTCGGCGACCCAGACTTTCACGCAGATAGTGGATGACTCATGGCGATCCGCCACGGAGATAGCCATAGTCATTGGTCCCGAGGGCGGCATCTCGGATGAGGAATTACAGAGCTTTTCGGAGCGTGGCGCCGATATCGTTTCGCTCGGTTCGCCGGTTTTCCGAAGTGCACACGCGGGAATCGCCGCGCTTTCCGCACTGCAGACCGCGCTTGGGCGCTGGTAGGCTTTTTAATAATGGATAAAGCACAAGCGGCGACGCTCACGCCACTGGTCACCGTCCCAGTCGCAATCCCGATGGTCGCCCTTACAGGTCCGCACGACGCCTATCTACGAATTCTTGAATCCACTTTTCCGGATATCTCCATCACCGTCCGCGGTAACGAGATGTATGCCAAAGGCGATCTCGCCCAAATTCGACAATGCGAAACTCTTGTTCGCGAACTGCTCGTTCTATTGCGCGCCGGTCAACATCTGACCGAGGACGCGGTCCTTCGTTCTGTTGGAATGATCAAGCACGATCCGATGGAGCATCCGGCCGAGGTGCTCTCGCTCAATATTCTTAGCAACCGCGGTAAATCCATTCGGCCAAAGACCTCCAATCAAAAGCGATACGTCGAAGCGATTGACGACAACACCATCACCTTTGGAATTGGCCCAGCCGGAACCGGTAAGACTTACCTGGCAATGGCCAAGGCGATTCAGTCTTTGCAGGCGAAGCAGGTCAATCGAATCATTCTTACCCGCCCAGCGGTGGAGGCAGGCGAACGCCTCGGCTTCCTGCCCGGCACGTTGCAGGAAAAGATTGATCCATATCTTCGCCCGCTCTTTGACGCGTTGCACGACATGATTGACCAGGAATCGATTCCGCGTCTGATGCAATCCGGAATTATTGAAATCGCACCGTTGGCCTATATGCGCGGCCGCACCTTGAATGACGCATTCGTTATTCTTGATGAAGCGCAAAACACCTCCGCCGAACAGATGAAGATGTTTCTGACGCGTCTTGGATTTGGTTCAAAGATGGTCATCACTGGCGATACGACTCAGGTCGATTTGCCGAACGGAACCCAATCAGGCTTGCGCATCGTGCACGAGATTTTGGATGGCGTGGACGATATCGCCTTCATCAATCTCGAGGCTGAAGACGTTGTTCGTAATCGACTTGTCGGTGAGATTGTGAACGCATACGGACGTTTTGATGCGACGCGACCAGCACCTGCGCGTGTGATCCGTGGTGGAAGCGGTGATCGCTCTCTCTGATCGCCAATCGGCGTCAGTTGCACCCATGGGTATAGATATTGAGAACACCACCTCAAAGTCATATGACGAAGCGGCGCTGGTAAGCGTGGCGACGTATTCGGTCGCCGCGATGGGCGTTCATCCGGAGAGCGAGTTAAGCATCACGATTGTGGATGAGGCCGAGATGACCGATTTGCATATCCAATGGATGGATTTGCCCGGTCCCACAGATGTGCTCTCCTTTCCGATGGATGAAATCAAACCGAATTCGGCGGCGGATGGTCCTGGCGTCATCGGCGACATCGTCTTGTGTCCGGAATTTGCTGCGCGACAAGCGGTCAACCATTCTTTGCAAGAGGAGCTAGAACTTTTGACGGTGCACGGCGTACTTCACCTTTTAGGGTACGACCACGCCGATCCATCCGAAGAGAAGGAAATGTTTGGATTGCAAGATCAACTTCTCGCAGAATGGCGGGGTTCGAAGAAATGAGCAGTCCGCTTCATCGAGTGCTCAATGTTCTTTCGGCGGGTCGACTATTTCCCGTCACAGCGGCGACCGCGGATGAAGAACTACACGAGATGGTGGATCAGGCCAGCGAACGAGGGCTAGTCGAGGAATCCGAGCGCGCGATGATTCACTCGATCATTGATTTAGGCGAAACATTGGTCCGCGAGTTGATGGTGCCACGAACCGACATGGTTTGGATGGAGGGGGAGAAGACGCTTCGTCAGGGACTCTCGCTCGCGCTGCGATCTGGCTTTACTCGCATCCCCGTGATTGATGAAAACCTCGACAACGTTATTGGAATCGCCTACGTCAAGGATTTGGCGCGCCGAGTACATGAACGTCACGAATCGGAGAACGAAGAGAAAGTCGCGCAACATATGCGCAAGGCGACCTTCGTGCCAGAGAACAAAATAGTGACCGAGCTCTTGAAAGAGATGCAACGCAATCAGATCCATATGGCGATTGTTGTGGATGAATACGGCGGCACCGCGGGCCTCATCACGATCGAAGATATTCTGGAAGAGATCGTTGGCGAGATTGACGACGAATATGACGAAGATACCGAGGACGTCGTGTGGGTGGACGAGAAGACCGCGCGCATCTCGGCTCGATTGCACGTGGATGATTTCGCCGAGTCGCTCAAAATTGAACTTTCCGAGGATGCGGTCGAAGACGTTGACAGCGTGGGCGGCCTACTGGCCAAAACACTGGGTCGAATCCCGATCGCCGGAAGCACGATTGTTATTGATGGCTGGCGACTGACCGCCGAACGCCCGGTCGGACGTCGCCACCGAATCGCGACGGTATTGGCCACCCGTGTGGATGAGGCCGACGAACAAGTAAAAATTCGGCAATAAATCACTCTCAAACTAGAATTCACGGATGCGCATCGTCCGATTTACCCCGCCCGAATCCGCTGGCATCGGTACGGACCAACACTTTGGAATCGTCAACGACCAGGATCAGATTCTGGTTCTCCGTGGCGACCCGATGTATGCCGGAATCGTTCCCACCGAGACCAAGATCGCGCTGGCCGATGTAAAACTACTCGCGCCGGTCATCCCACGCAGCAAGGTCGTCTGCATTGGCAAGAACTACGCCGACCACGCCGCCGAAATGGGATCGGACGTTCCCAAGGAACCGATTATTTTTATTAAACCGAACACCACCGTGGTTGGACCGGGGGACACCATTGTGTGGCCACGAATGTCCGAACGCATTGACTTTGAGGGTGAACTCGCAATCGTCATCGGCAGAATCTGCAAGGACGTGCCGAAGGAGAAAGTAAACGACGTCATCTTTGGATACACACTTGCGAACGATGTGACCGCGCGCGACTTGCAAAAAGTCGACGGTCAATGGACTCGCGCCAAGGGCTTCGACACCTTCTGTCCACTTGGGCCATGGATCGAAACCGAGTTCGCACCGTCAAACCAAATGCTGACGACTACCGTCAACGGCGAGACCAAACAGAGCGAGCCGATTTCCTCGCTGATTTTCGATATTCCTACCATCATTAACTTTGTCACGTCGGTGATGACGTTGTTGCCTGGCGATGTAATCCTGACGGGAACTCCCGCCGGAATCGGCCCAATGCCAGGTGGATCAGAGGTTTCGATTAGTATCGAGGGCTTAGGCACGCTCACCAACACCATGGGAAAGCAACAAGGTAAATAATCTGTGACCACCAATACTCGACCGGTCCGTGTTCGATTCGCACCGTCTCCGACGGGCGACCTGCACGTCGGAAATATCCGCACCGCGCTATTCGACTGGGCGTACGCACGTCATACGGGCGGGCAGTTCATTTTCCGAATCGAAGATACCGATCGCGAGCGAGTTACCGACGAATACATTCAAGCCGCAATCGATACATTAAAGTGGCTTGGTCTCAATTGGGACGAGGGCCCCGAAGTCGGCGGACCGTACGGCCCGTATCTTCAAAGCCAACGTTTGGATATTTATGCCGAGTGGGCAGCGAAATTTTTGGCCCAGGGCGACGCGTATTACTGTTATTGCAGTTCGGAAGAGTTGGAAGCCCGACGGGAAGCACAACGCGCTGCGAACGTTGCGCCGGGTTATGACGGCAAGTGCCGCTCAATCTCGCCCGAGGATTTAGCGCGCTACACCGCCGAAGGTCGCAAGCCGGTGCTTCGAATGCGTATGCCCGATGGCTCGACCACCTTCACCGATTCGATCCGTGGTGAGGTCACCTTTGATCACAATTTCGTTCCTGACTTCGTCTTGGTTCGGGGAGATGGTTCACCGCTGTACACATTGGCAGTAGCCGTCGATGACGTTCTCATGAAGGTGACTCACGTTCTTCGCGGCGAGGACTTGCTGTCGTCCACGCCACGACAGATTCGGGTCTACCAAGCGATGGGCGTGCAGCCAGCGGAATACCCAACCTTTGCCCACTTGCCCTTTGTCATGGGTCAAGACAATGCAAAACTTTCCAAGCGCAATGGTGAAGTCTCGATTGCGTGGTATCGCGATCGAGGATTTTTGCCGGAGGCGATTTGCAATTATCTCGCCCTGCTTGGCTGGTCGCCTGGCGAGGATCGTGAAAACGTAACTATGCAGGAATTGACCGAACTCTTTACGGTCGAGCGCGTGCACTCCAGTCCGGCCCGATTCGACATGAAGAAACTTGAGGCGATCAACGGAGACAAGATTCGCTTGTTAACGCTCGATGAGCTGCTCAACCGCACCTTGCCATTCCTGAAGAAAGCCAACGTGATCGATGGAAGCGATTCCGAGATTGCGGTCGTCAAGTCCGCTCTCCCACTTATTCAAGAGCGCATTGCAACGCTTGCGGAAGTCGTACCGATGTTGCGATTCCTCTTCGCGACAAAGTTTGAGGTTGATCCGGATTCGGCGCCCAAAATTCAGGACGACCAATCGCAAGCGGTACTGAAGAAGACGAACGAGGTCTTGCAAGCAGTAGTCGATTGGGATCATGCAACGTTAGAGTCGGTCTTGCGCGTTGCCCTGATCGAAGAGATGGGGCTGAAGCCACGTATCGCCTTCGGTGCGGTTCGGATCGCGGTGACCGGAAGTCATATCTCGCCACCACTCTTTGAATCGATGGAATTGCTCGGTCGCGACCGCTCGCTGGAGCGCATTAACGCCGCCATTCGGTAGTTCAGGTGCCCGCGATTTCGCTGTAATCAGCCCGCGGTAGGTGGGGTATTCTTACCCCCTTGCCAACTTGGCGCAGACTCACATTCGTGGGTTCGAGCCGAGCGCAGTGGGGTATGGGGTAATTGGCAGCCCAGCTGATTCTGGTTCAGCTTGTCTAGGTTCGAGTCCTGGTACCCCAGCGGTGTGTATTTCGATTGTTCTGGCCGTGGGGCTGGCGTAATCGCGTTCTAGGAAATCTTGGCCCCGTCGTCTAGCGGCCTAGGACTCTGGCTTCTCAAGCCAGCTACGAGGGTTCGAATCCCTTCGGGGCTACCAGCTTTATTTCACGTACTTCTTATAACCAGCAATCCAGTCGGTCATGAACACGTGTTGTGCCGCGGCCAAGGTGATTTGATGCGAACACACCAACAGGTGCATGGCATTCTCGAGCTTGTCTTTTGTTCGAGCGCCCCATTGGCCCGCCAAGGGCTCCGGCCACAAATTAGCCTCTGATTTAGGGGAGCCGCCGACTTCAAGCGGCACGAGATGATCCTCTTCGTAATCGCCCATTTTGATATCGCCGCCCACGTTATAACCGCTGGCTAGCTGACGGCGCTTGATGGGGCTGGTGTAAGTAATCGGCGGGCGCACGGTTTTGGTGTAACCAATGACGCAAATTGTTTTGCCGATATTTGCCTGCGTTACGCCTGGATCGGTTGCGCCGGGTGTCGTGGCTTTATTGGGCAATCCACTAAATGCAGCCTGCGCGGGGGAGACGGCCAAGGCAAGTGCAGTTGTAATTGCTAATGCGTACACCGAGCGCTTCATAATGAAATCCTTATTCCTCGTTATTTCTTTACTACTTCTTTGAGATGTATTCGGTTAAGCGAGATGCAGTAGCAACAACGGCCGCGGCATGGATGCGTCCGGGTTGCCGACCCAATCGCTCCATGGGACCGCTGATACTGACGGCGGCAATAACTTTATTGTTCGGACCGCGTACTGGCGCGGAGACAGAAGCGACGCCTACTTCGCGCTCGCCGACGGATTGTGCCCACCCGCGACGACGCACTGCGGCGAGATGCGCGGCGGTGAACTTTGCATTGGTTAATCCTCGATGCAACTTGTCTGGCTCTTCCCACGCCAAGAGAACTTGTGCAGCGGAACCCGCCTGCATCGTCAAAACAGTTCCGACCGGAACCGAGTCGCGCAATCCCGTAAGCCGTTCAGCAGTGGCGACACAAATACGCTGATCGCCTTGGCGACGATAGAGCTGCGCCGATTCACCAGATGCGTCACGCAGCGCGGTCAGCGCGGGGACTGCAATCGCGAGTAGGCGATCCTCACCGGCCGCGGCGGCGAGTTCGGCTGATCGCGCTCCCAAAATAAAACGTCCAGAAAAATCGCGAGCGACGAGTCGATGGTGTTCAAGCGCTACCGCCAATCGATGCGCAGTTGGTCGCGCGATGCCGGTTGCGGCAACCAATTCCGAGAGCGAGTGCGGCCCAGATTCGAGGGTCGCCAAGATGCGTACCGATTTGTCTAATACGCCAACTCCGCTATTGTTTGTGTCCACGGAGTGATATTGGCATCTCATTATATGAAATGCAAGTATTGCCGGAGAAAATTTAGCGATTGGACGAAAATGGGAAAGACGTTAGCCGAGAAGATCTGGGCAGAACACGTAGTTCGCAGCGCTGAAGGCGAACCAGATTTGTTGTACATCGATCTTCATCTGATTCACGAAGTCACCAGCCCACAAGCCTTTGATGGCCTTCGCCTTGCAGGCCGCAAGGTGCGTCGCCCTGACCTGACCATCGCGACCGAAGATCACAACGTCCCCACCTTGAACATTGATAAGCCAATCGCCGACCCGGTTTCGAAGTTACAGGTCGATACCTTGCGCGCCAACTGTAAAGAATTCGGCGTTCGCATTCATTCGCTCGGAGATGCCGAACAAGGCATCGTGCACGTCGTCGGACCCCAACTCGGAATTACCCAACCCGGCATGACGATTGTCTGCGGGGATTCACATACATCAACCCACGGCGCATTCGGCGCGTTGGCTTTTGGAATTGGAACCAGCGAAGTCGAGCACGTCTTGGCGACGCAAACTCTGCCTCTGATTCGCCCGAAGACCATGGCCGTCAACGTTAAAGGCACCTTGAAGCCAGGCGTGACGAGCAAGGACATCATCCTTGCGATCATCGCCCAGATTGGTACCGGCGGCGGTCAGGGATACGTGTTGGAATATCGCGGCGATGCAATCAAGGCCCTTTCGATGGAAGGTCGCATGACCATCTGCAACATGTCGATAGAAGCGGGCGCCCGCGCCGGCTTGATCGCGCCAGACGAGACCACCTTTGAGTACGTGAAGAACAAGCCGCATGCACCACAAGGCGCCGACTGGGATGCTGCTGTTTCGTATTGGAAGACGCTTCAGAGCGACGCCGACGCAAAGTTCGATAAGGAAATCACCTTGGACGCCGACGCGCTGGAGCCATTCGTTACCTGGGGCACCAACCCGGGCCAGGGCCTACCTCTCAACGCGAACGTTCCCAACCCAGCGGAGATTGCGGATGCCGAAGAACGTGGCGCCGCAGAACGCGCGCTTACCTACATGGGTCTCACCGCGGGAACTCCGCTAAAGAGCATCAAGGTCGACACGGTATTTCTTGGATCGTGCACCAACGGCCGAATTGAAGATTTGCGCGCTGCCGCTGAAGTGTTGAAGGGCAAGAAGATTGCCCCAAATACCCGCATGTTGGTGGTTCCTGGTTCTGCCCGAGTTCGCTTGCAAGCCGAAGGCGAGGGCTTGGACAAGGTCTTCATCGATTTCGGTGCGGAATGGCGTAACGCGGGATGCTCGATGTGTCTCGGCATGAATCCCGATCAACTCACGGTTGGGGAGCGCTCGGCTTCCACATCAAACCGAAACTTCGAGGGTCGACAAGGTAAGGGCGGACGTACGCACTTGGTCAGCCCATTGGTAGCAGCAGCGACCGCAATCCGCGGCACGCTTTCATCTCCGGCAGATTTGTAAGGGAGTCCGATCATGGAGAAATTCATTAGCCACACCGGCACCGCTTTGCCGCTTCGCCGTAGCAATGTCGATACCGACCAGATCATCCCGGCCGTATATTTAAAGCGCGTCACCAAGAGCGGATTTGAAGATGGCCTCTTCGCGGCATGGCGAAACGACCCCGAGTTCGTTCTGAACAAGCCCGAGTTTCAGGGCGCAACCGTCTTGGTCGCCGGCGTGGACTTCGGTACTGGTTCATCGCGCGAGCACGCGGTGTGGGCGCTTCAGAACTATGGTTTCAAGGCGGTTCTCTCGAGCCGATTTGCCGATATTTTCCGTGGCAATTCACAGAAGGCTGGCTTATTGACCGTTGTCCTCCCACAAGAGCAGATCGAAGCAATCTGGGCGGCCGTTGAAGCCAATCCCAAGACCCAGGTCACGGTGGATTTGGAGTCAAAGAATGTTCGCTACGGCGATGTCACGGTGCCTTTCGCAATTGATGATTACACCCGCTGGCGCTTGATGGAGGGCTTGGACGATATCGGCCTAACGCTGAAAAACATCGATGATGTCAGTGCTTTCGAGAAGAAGCGACCATCATTTAAGCCTGAAACTTTGCCTGCTCGTTCTTAATTAGTTTCAGTGAAACGCGTTTCTAAAGAACTCTCAACTAAGAATTGAGAGTTTTTTACGCATAAAAACTGCGTTTTTTCGATATATCGAAAAATATTTGTTTCGCGACACGCCGTTGCATATAACGCGTAGACATACCTTCACTGCGTAGATTTCTAATCACTTAGGCAAACGCCTAATTTTTACGCGTAAATAAGGGGATTTAATGAACAAGGCCCAGTTCATCGCGTTGTTGGCACCACACTTTGACAACAACAAGAAGGAAGCAGCTCGCGCTGTAGACGTCGTTTTCGACACCATCATTCGCAACATTTCAAAGGGCGAAGATGTCATGATCAACGATTTCGGTAAGTTTAAGAAGGTCGATCGTCCAGCTCGTAAGGGTCGTAATCCTTTCACCGGCGAGACCATCCAGATCAAGGCTTCAAAGAAGGTTCGCTTCTTGCCAGCAAAGGCTCTGAAGGAAGTTATCTCAGGCGCACGCAAGCTTGAGGCCGCTCCAAAGCCACCAGTTAAGGCTGCGCCAGTAGTCAAGAAGGCAGCGGCAAAGAAGGCCGCTCCTAAGAAGGCTGCAAAGAAGTCAGCTCCAAAGAAGAAGGCCGCTCCTAAGAAGGCAGCAGCAAAGAAGACCGTTAAGAAGGTTGTTAAGAAGAAGTAAGCAATTCTTTTTCTTGAAAGCGGGGGCCAGATATGGCCCCCGCTTTTCTTTTATCTGAAATAAGATTTAAGGGTGTCCAGCACCCCTGCATATGCACGCCCACCACAGGGGTATCCACTCGGCACTAATATGTACTTTCGTATCTGCAGCAAGATTGTCATCCCGATTCTCAAGGCTCTGACAAAGCGAGATTGGCGCGGTACCGAATATCTTCCTCAGTCCGGCGCGGTGATAGTCGCATGTAATCACATGTCATATGCCGACCCATTGGTGTGGGCACATTACTTATATGCCAACGGTCGCGCGCCTCGTTTTCTCGGCAAGGAATCCGTCTTTCGAGTTCCGATCATCGGAAAAATCATTTCTGGCGCAGGACAAATTCCGGTGCATCGGGAATCTGATCGTGCCACCGAAGCGGTAGATCACGCGCTCAATGCCTTATCGATGGGACACTGCCTTGGCATTTATCCCGAAGGCACGTTGACGAGAGATCCAGACTTGTGGCCGATGGTCGCCAAGACCGGGCTCGCGCGGTTGGCCTTGAAATCTCGAGTGCCAGTAATTCCCTTTGCTCAGTGGGGAGACCAGAACCTTTTGCCCAGATATGGAAAGCGGATTACCTTCTGGAAGCGCACAAAAGTCACCATCGTTGCTGGTCCGCCGGTGGACCTCTCGGAATGGTTTGAGAAGGCCGATGATCACGAGGCGCAAGTCGCCGCGACCGCCAAAGTGATGAGCGCAATAACCGCATTGCTGGCGGAAATTAGGGGAGAATCAGCGCCCGCTGTTATCTTCGACCCGCACAATTCAGATTTGCCGCGGGTGGGAAAATTTTCACCCGAGAAAGCCAACCGAGAGAAGCGAAAGTAATGGTGAGCATGAACAAAGTAACGGTCCTAGGCGCTGGTGCCTGGGGTACGACTATGGCTCAGGTTCTCTGCGACGCCGGCCACGAGGTTATGGTCTGGGGCCGCAATTCGGTAGTGGTCGATGAAATTAACTCGTCGCACCGAAATTCAAAATTCATTCCTGGCGTTTTATTGCCGGAGAATCTCAAGGCGACGACGGATATTGCGGAAGCCTTTGCATTTGGCAGCTCGATTGTTATCGCCATTCCCGCTCAATCGTTGCGCGAAAATCTCATGGCGTGGAAAGAGACCTTCCCGCGCAATTTGCCGGTGATCTCCTCGCTCAAAGGAATTGAAGCCGAGACCCATCTACGTATGACCGAAGTAGTCACCGAAGTCTTAGGAATTTCAGCGTCTCAGATGGGGCTGATCACCGGACCTAACCTGGCGGGTGAGTTATCGCTTCGTCAACCAGCGGGCGCGGTTGCGGCATCTCCATCGCCAGCAATTTCGCAATTGATGGTGGATTTATTCACCACGCCATATTTCCGCGTCTACCCATCGAACGACCTGGTTGGGTGCGAACTCGCGGGTTCTGCAAAGAGCGTTATCGGCATCGCGGTCGGTATGGCGATTGGACTCGAACTCGGTGAGAACACGCAAGCGATGATTATTACTCGCGGCCTTTCAGAGGTCGCGCGGTTCGGTAACGCCTATGG
Organism: Candidatus Nanopelagicaceae bacterium; assembly: GCA_036769465.1. GTDB lineage: Bacteria > Actinomycetota > Actinomycetes > Nanopelagicales > Nanopelagicaceae > AAA044-D11. The sequence continues at coordinate 3,162 of DAIPLA010000024.1, read as the reverse complement.
TGCAGAACCGCTGACATTTCTTGGTTTAGCGGGCATGGGCGATTTGGTCGCAAGTTGTGGATCCGCCTTGTCCCGTAACCGCACCTTCGGTGAAGTGCTCGGACGTTCTGGGTCGATGGATGTCGCGCGACGCGACGTGGCAAAGACCGTGGAAGGCGTTGCATCCTCGCGCGCGATTCTGGAGTTGGCTCACCGGGTCGGCGTTGAAGTACCCATCATTGAGACGGTTGCCGATGTTATTGCTGGCACGTGCACACCCGCAGATGCGATGGATCGATTGATGACGGTCAGCCTGCGCGCAGAAATGTTCTCGTGACCGAGCGATTTCGAGTTGGCATTGTTGCTGGCGGACCCAGCAGCGAACATGAAATTTCCTGCATATCTGCTGGAGGCATTCTCTCCGCGATTGATCGCTCTAAGTACGAACCAGTTCTTGTCGGCATCACAAAGACCGGCGTATGGGTATTGCCTGATCAGAACATGACGCTCTCGATTGTTGATGGGATTCTTCCGGTAATGGATGAGAGCTCGCCCCGCACCGCGGATTTGGGTGCGGATTTAGAGCTCGACATTCTCTTCCCTGCGCTACACGGCGCCTACGGCGAAGACGGAACTTTTCAGCGCTTCTGCGATTTGGCGGGAATCACGTATGTCGGCAGTGGTGCAAAGGCGAGCGAGTTGGCGATGGACAAATCCGAATCGAAGAAGGCGTTCGAGAAGGTCGGTCTGAAAGTTGCAGCGGGAATTGATGTTTTCAACGCGGAGAGCGTTGATACCAGCGCACTAGGCCTGCCGCTTTTTGTTAAGCCAGCGCGCGGTGGATCGTCGCGCGGCACAACCAAGGTAAAGAGCGTGGACGCTTTGATCCCAGCGATTAAAGAGGCCTTGGAGTTTGATTCCAAAGTGATGATTGAACGCGCGATTGTCGGCCGCGAGATTGAATGCGCGGTCCTAGAGCGCAATGGTGAATTGTTGGCTTCGCCGGTTGGTGAGATTCGCATTCTCGGCAATCACGAGTTTTATGATTTCGAGGCCAAGTATTTGGACAACTCGACCGAGTTGGTCACGCCGGTGGAGTTGCCCGATGGCGTGCAGGCAGAGATTCAAAGCCAAGCGAAGAAGGCATTTGCAGCGATTGGATGTGCAGGTTTAGCTCGGGTTGATTTCTTTTACACGCAGAGCGGCGAGATCGTGATTAACGAGATTAATACGATGCCCGGGTTCACGTCGACTTCGGTCTACCCAAAGTTAATGGCAGCCGCGGGGATTGGTTACACCGAGCTAATCAGCGCGCTGATTGAGAGCGCGCTGAGTGAGTAGATTTCGTAGCTCGAAGAATTAGTAGGTTGTAACAGGGCAGGTCAGAGTGCGGGTAATGCCGGGCACCGACTGAACCTTTGCCAAAATCGCACGGCCGAGTTCTTCCATGCTTGGCGCTTCTGCGCGCATGATGACGTCATAAGGTCCTGTCACGCCTTCTGCCAATGTAACGCCCGCGATCGCGGAGACTGACTTTGCAACGCTCGATGCCTTGCCGACTTCGGTCTGAATCAGAATGTAAACCTGAACTGACATGGTGGCTCCTTCACACTTCTTGTTGAGCACGCTGCGCTGCGGTGCCTAATTCGGTAGTAGAAGATTAGCGCGAATAGAGTGGGCCAGGAAGGCAGGGTCAATTCGCACGAGGGGAGTAGGGATGGCTACCGAGTCGGATCTCATCGCGGCCCTATCTCGCATTTTTGGCGATACGCCGCTCCACCGCAATCTCTTGGTCGGAATCGGCGACGACGCCGCGGTCATGAAGGAGTCGGGCCGCGCCCTTGTGGCCGGCGCTGACATGGCGGTTGAAGGGGTCCACTTCCGTCGGGATTGGTCAACGTTGGCGCAGATCGGCGGGAAGTTAGCGGTCGCAAACTTCGCCGACATTTATGCGATGGGCGCCGAACCGAAGTATCTGTTGGTCACCGCTGGATTGACGCCCGATATCGGGGTTAAAGAGATTGAAGAGTTGGCGATCGGAATCAAAGCGCAAGCAGATGCGGTCGGCGCGATTGTCGTCGGGGGAGATTTGTCATCGTCGCCGGTGTTGACGATTTCGATGACTGCACTGGGAGAGATGCCCACTGGACGATCGGCCATTACGCGCTTGGGAGCACAAATAGGTGACCGCGTAATCGTTTCTGGCATTCCGGGGTACAGCGCAGCCGGCCTTGCGGCGTTACGCGCTGGAAGAGCGGATGAATTCGCGTCCGTCGTCGATCTCCACAGATTGCCGCGGTTGGATCGGAAATCTGCGGAGGCCTTTGCGGCCGCTGAGGTAAACAGCATGTGCGACGTCAGCGATGGATTGTTATCGGAGCTGGGACATATTGCTCGCGCATCTGGCGTCGGCATTCAAATCACAAGCGCGTCACTGACGTCGCCGGTGTTGGAAGAAGTTGCGGCCAAGCTAGGCGAAGATGCTTGGGCGTGGATTCTGGCCGGGGGAGAAGACCACCTCTTAATAGCGACAACTTCTGGCGTGATTCCTGAGGGCGCGATTGAAATTGGAACCGTTATTGATGGTAACTCAATTCGAGTCATTGATCGCGATGTGCCCTCGAGTTCAGGCTTCCGCCACTTCGGATAATATCCACAGCGTGTAATCGGCTTTTCTCTCTAGTATCCATAGATGAAGCTAATGCGAAACAAGCCGCGGCGAAGAAGGATTCACCCTGTTCACAAGTGGTTACGCTCTCTACGCTTTTGGAAAATCACAACTCCTACTCAAGCGCAGCGGGTTGCAGGAAAATACCCTGGACTCTCAAAAGGTCGAGATATTCGACAGGAGTATCCGAATTGGAGCCCATCCTCTTAGATTCGAATGTTGTGATTGCTTACCTTGACGCCGAACACATTTTTCATGACTTAGTTCGGAAGCTAGTGGACTTCAAAGCCCACACTTTCGCAATTTCAGTCTTTTCCATGATTGAGTGCTTGGTTCGAAAATTTAGCGAAGGGTTTGAGTTTGCAATTCAGTTTGAATTGGACCTGCAGAACCTTATTAAGGACCGCCTTCCCTTGAACTCCGATGTTGCATTCCGAGCGGCCGAAATACTGGGCGCTTCGGATGCACACATAGGCGACGCCATTATTTTGGCAACCTCTGAGTACTACGAAATG
>DAIPLA010000023.1:0-14670 GCA_036769465.1 Candidatus Nanopelagicaceae bacterium | reverse complement strand
CAGAAATTGCGGCCGAAGATGCTCGCGATGCCGAAATTAGAGGCGATAAACCGCCGCATCACGGTTAACTTATTAATTAATCTTTGATGGGCTTGCTGGCCGAAGCGGGTGGATTGTCCGGCTTGGCGGTGGGGGCGTTGGCCCGAGAGTCGTTCTTGTAAAAACCAGAGCCCTTGAAAACAACACCGACATTCGAATAGACCTTACGGATCTCTTTGCCGCACTTGGGGCATTCGGTCAGGGCCGCGTCACTAAAGGATTGAACCGCCTCAAACTGGTGTCCGCATGAGGCGCAGGCATATTCGTAAGTAGGCATGGGATTATTGTAAAGAAGTGAGAGACTTCTCTCTAATCGAACCCTCGTTGAACGAGAACATCAGGAAAGGCCTCGCGTGCGCAATCGAAAGTATCTAGTTCTGGCCCTCACCGCCGGACTTACCGTGCTGCCTGCAACCGCCTTTGCAAACTCGCTCGCCTCCACCATGCCTTCTAACGGATCGGTACTCACCGTTCAGCCAAATTCGATTTCAGTTACAACTACATCGCCGCTGTTGAGTCAAGGCAGTGTCATCACTGTGATGGCGCCGGATGGAACCGAAGTTGATGATGGTGCGATCGCCATCGACAGCGCAACGGTGTCAGTCGGATTAAAGCCGCTTAGCGCGACTGGCGTTTACACGGTCACGTATTCAGCCATTGCTGGTGGCGATGCTCCACTGAATGGATCGTTCACCTTCATCTTTAACTCACCCGGCGCAATTTCCACCCCAACTCAAGCGCCAAGCTCGACGCCATCTGTCTCTGCAACACCAGTCTCTAACACAGGTGCGGCGGATACCTTTGTCATTGTGCTTCTCGTTCTTGCTGGCTTGGTTTTCATTTTCTTGGTTTGGTATGCGCGCGAAACCTTCGGCTGGGGCAAGAAAAAGAAGCGTTCGTCTCGAACCGCTTCCCGTCGCTAATTTCTCATCGTGATACTTGCCAGCTCGGTTTTCTTTCCGCAAGCAAGTCCGTATGTAGCTTTCTTTATTCCGGTTGTTAAAGACCTCAACCTCTTCGCTGGAATTTCACTCGTCGGCTTGCTCTTAACAGCTGGATTTTTCCTCCGCGAGTCGCATGGAGCACTAACTCCTGAAGGCGTTCGCGTTAAGACCCTGGCTGGCTTAGCTGCACTGGTCTGGTTTGTGACCACCTTGGGTTCGCTATTTCTCGAACTCGCAAACCTCTTTGCGGAATCGGTTGTGAGCACTTTCCAACCTGGACCACTGGGTTCATATATTGGCCAAACATCTCAGGGCAAGACCTACATGGTCACTCTCTTGTGCGCAGCAATCGTGATCGCACTCTTGCCCCGCGTGAAAAAAACCGGCGGTATAACAATCGCGCTAGCAATTACCTTCATCGGTTTTCTCGCTCCGGTTTTCCAGTCACACTCGAGCAGTTCCAGTAATCATGGACTCGCAATAGGCGGATTGCTCTTTCACGTATTTTTTATCTCGCTCTGGGTCGGTGGAGTTCTAGGGTTGATTGTCATCAAACCATCGGAGCGCGCGCTCGCCATTCCGCGCTTTAGCTCACTCGCTTTGTGGTGTGCCATCATCGTGACGATCAGCGGAGTGGTGACTGCATGGACTCGGCTTAATTTCTGGGCGGCGTTCGCATCTCTTTATGCAATTCTCGTTCTGATTAAAGTTCTTCTCACCGCCTTACTTATTTACTTTGGCGTTCGCCACCGCAGATATATCGCGGCAAAGGGGGAAGGTTCGTTGGCGGTTTTCCAATTGCTCACCGCCGAAGTAATGACGATGGCGATTGTTGTTGCGATTGGCGGATGGCTTAGTACAACCCAACCACCAATTGCCGCCAAACAAGTCGAACCCTCGGATGCGCTTATCTTGACCGGATTGAACATGCCGCCGGTGCCAACTTTCGCTCGCCTCTTCTGGATGTATATCCCCGATGGAATTTTCTTGGGGCTGTTGTTAATCGCTACCGCGCTCTATATTCGCGGCGTAATGGTGATGTCGCGACGCGGCGATAAGTGGCCGATAGGACGCACTGTTTCCTTTGCGGTTGGCGTTGGCGTGACGGATTATGCGACCAGCGGCGGATTAGGAATTTATTCACACTTTTCGTTCTCGTTCCATATGGTCGCGCATATGGTGCTGGGCATGATTGCGCCAATTGCATTCGTATTGAGCGCACCGATCACATTGGCGCTTCGAACGTTACCCCAGGGTCGCGCCGACGGTGAACGAGGTATCCGCGGACTGCTTCTCTCCTTTCTGCATTCCCGTTATTCCCAGATCGTTACCAATCCCGTAGTAGCGCTAGCCATTTTTGATGGCTCGCTCTTCGCGCTCTATATGACGCCACTCTTTGGTCATCTGATGCAGAGTCACAGCGGACACTTCTTTATGGATCTACATTTCTTACTGGCTGGCATTCTCTTCTTCCATGTGATTGTCGGCATCGATCCCAACCCGCGCAAGGTGCCGCACATCGTTCGCATCATCATTCTCTTTGCCGCGATGAGCATTCACGCCTTTTTCTCCATCGCGCTGATGTCGAATTCCGGTCTCATCGATGGTGGTTATTACCAGTCGCTCCATCGTCCGTGGCTAACGAATCTTTTGAACGACCAACACACTGGTGGCGCGCTCGGTTGGGCGATGGGCGAGATTCCAATTTTGATCGCGTTGGTCGCCACCTTCATTCAGTGGACGCGCGATGACGCACGAGAAACTCGACGGTTGGATCGCGCGGCACAACGTTCGGCCGCTATGGGCGAGGACGATGATCTCGCGCGTTATAACAAATACTTGGCGGAGTTGAACCGCCAAGCACAGCCAAAATCTAGCGAGTAAAACGAATAATTAAGTCGGGCGTCGCGGCCGCGTTTACTGGCTGATCATGACTATCAACGGGCAGGTGTTCGCTCGTGATTTCGTGCGGATAAATTAGAGCGACGCTCCACGCCTGCATCTTGGCAAGCGCTCTGTCATACGAACCGCCGCCTTGGCCTAATCGGTATCCGTTGCGATTGACATGCAGTGCGGGCACGATGACCACATCGATTTCTTCCGGATTGACTTCGGCACCCAATACCGGCTCTTTCACCTTGCCGCGCTTTTTCAACGATTGTTCGCTGCCATCCCACACGTGCCATGACAGGTCGTTATCCGGCAGCATTCGTGGAACGACGAGAGTCAGGCCGCGCCGCAAAATTTCAGCGTTGAGTTCTACGGTGGAAGGTTCAAAGTCATATGAGAGATACGTGGCGATTGTGCGCGCACCAGAAAATTCCGACGCATCTGTGATGTGACTCCATGACGCCGGGAGATATGCCAATTCACGGTCGTGGCGATAACGATTGCGCAGTTCTTTTTTTGTTATTTGGTTAGCGTCCACGCAATTACCGTACCCAAGAAGTAAGGTTTAGTCATGGACCAGAGCGCTGTTACGGAGGTATCCGTAGAAGACCTGCTCAATAATCTTTTGGATTTGGCCCAACCTCTTGATCCGCTTGAACTCCCGTTGCTTGACGCGCATGGCGCGACCCTGGCGGAAGATGTTTTTCTTGGTGATCGAAAGGTTTTATCCGCCGGCAACGCGATTCGCTCCACCCACATTGGACTAGCGGCCTCGCTTGGACTTAATCGATTGCCCGCTCGACCCCATCCTCGAGTCGTGATTATTTCGGCCGGCGATGATTTGGTTGAACCTGGTTATCGCTTATTAGATACCGATGACGAATTTGAATCTAATTCGTGGATGCTGACCACCGCGGTTCGAGAAGCGGGCGCCACCGCGTATCGGGTCCATGCGATTCCCGAGAACGAGAGCCAACTTCGCACCGTCATCGAAGACCAGATGGTTCGTGCGGATTTGATTGTTCTCAGCGGGGAAACCCAGGATGAATCCTTCGACTTAATTACTAGCGTTTTGGTCGGTCTCTCTGACGACGGAATTTCGACGGTGATTCCGCGCATGAGCGACACCGGTCGCCATAATTACGGCACCATCGGGCCAGACCGCATTCCGGTTGTGACGCTTCCCGGCGACCCAGTCGCCGCGTATATCAGCGCCGAAATCTTTATCCGTCCCATGATCCGCACGATGATTGGTGCGACAAATCCATTGCGTCGAAAAATCAAGGCGCGGTTGCGAGAATCCATTGAAAGCCCAGCAGGCGCTCGCTCCTTTCTGCGCGCACAACTCTCGGGCAGCGCATCGTCGATGGAAGCGGCGCTGCTGGCGAATCAGAACGAGCTCTTTACCCTGGCCGAAGCGCACGGTCTGATCATGATTGCCGAGCCCGTCACGCACCTAGCGGCGGGTGACCAGGTTGACGTAATGTTGCTGGAGAGCAACAAGCATTAACGGCCCGCACGTGAATCGCGCACCCTTACGCATGAGGATATAAAGACGAATGAGGTTATGAAATGGTCTGGCCCGTAAAAATAGATGCCGGAACCTTGCCGACCGATTCTCAGACACATCTCTATCTCCAACCGCTGCGCATCCGAGATAAAACGAGTTGGGATGAGGTCCGCTCCTTCAATCGTGATTGGCTCGAACCGTGGGAGGCGACCCGGCCCACGTTGCCGGATGAACGCGTTGATTACTCTGGCCAGAGCACAAGCCTGCCGTCGTATGTAGACATGGTGCGTTCGCATCGCAAAGAAGGGCGCTCGCTTCGATCCATTTCATTGGCGATGTGGTTGGCCGACCGATCTGGCGCTCGCCTGGTCGGGCAAATTACCTTGGGCGGAATAGTTTTCGGCGCCATGCGTGGTGCGCACATTGGTTATTGGGTAGATTCGCGCGTAGCTAATCGGGGGATAACCACCTTGGCCGTGCAGGCGATCACCGATTTTGGCTTTCATGAACTAGCGCTGCATCGAATCGAGATTAATCTCCGCCCTGAAAACGGTTCGTCTACCAGAGTGGCAGAAAAGGCCGGCTTTATCTTCGAAGGAATGCGTCCGAGATACCTCCACATCAATGGCGGCTGGCGCGACCACGCGACTTATGTCCGAGAAAATCCGGAGATCCGGTAGCAATTTCCAATCTGGACATACCGCCCAAATCCGCACTTTTGAGCGTGGGTGAGATTAGGGTTCTATCTCGTGGCCTCCGGTTTTATCTATCTCATCATCCTCGGGATGTGGGCGGCCTATTTCTTGCCTAAGTGGATCTCCTCGCATGAGGACGCGTCCGGCAAAACTCAAGAGCGTTATCGCAGCGCAATGCGAATAGTTTCTGAAACCGGCATCGGTGCTCCAATTGCCGATACGTCTAAGCAGATTTCGCGCGAAGAGAAGCATCGTCAGATTGCCCAACGTCGAATCGTTTTCGGTTCGCTGCTCGCCACTCTCATTATTTCGCTGGCGCTTGTCGCTGGAAGTTTTATTTCGGCGCCGATACTTCTCGTTCCGGTTTCTGCCATCGCAATTTATACGGTTCAGGTGCGTCGTCAGTTAGCAAGCACGCAGGCGCTCGCTCGTAGAGTCGCTGCCTTAGAGAAAATTACTTCAGCAGAAGTTATTACCGAGCCAATCGAACGAACTATTTTGCCTAAGTACGAACCAGAAGTTCTCTTCAACGACGTACAAGAGCACTGGGTACCGCTTTCCGAACGTCAAGATATTTCTGGCGTGGTCATCCTTCCTAAGGGAACAGTCACACCTACTTCTACCTGGCAACCGGTCAATATTCCGGCGCCTACATATGTTTATGCACCCAAGGCGGTCTCCGGCAAGCGCGTTATCGATTTGACCGTACCTGGTGCTTGGTTAGAACAACAACGCGAAGCCGAGCGCGTCGCACAATTTGAACGCGAACAATCCGCGCTGAACGTGCCAAGCCGCGATGAGCTTTTCGATCAAGAGCTTGAAGCGCAAGCCGCACAACACCACGATCGCGCGGTCAACGAATAGTTCGTTAAAACCAGGATGGCAGCCAGAGATGGGCGTGCCACGCGCTGTATGACAGCGGAGTGCCGATGTACAACGGTAGAAAATAAAGAAAATTAAGCGCCACAACCATTACTAGCGCACCGATTGCCCATTGGCGATTGCGAAGCGCGCGGATACTTTTTGCGCTTTCCAACAGCTTGCTCAGCGCGTAAATAAGAACCAAAAATAGGAATGGTTCGAACGCGACCGCGTAAAAGGTAAACATGGTGCGCTTTTGCATCAAGAACCATGGCAAGTATCCAGCCGCGACGGCAAGTAGGAGCAAACCGCTCTGCCATTCTCGTCGCGCAATCCAATATCCAAAGGTGACGGCGAGTGCGATGGTCGCGCTCCACCACAAAATAGGAGTGCCTAGTCCTAGTACTTCTTGCGAACATGTAGGAGCGCCGCATCCGGTTGGCGCTTGATAGAGAAATGCGGTCGGACGAGCCATGACCAACCATGTCCATGGATTCGCGGAATATGGATGCGGGGTTGTCAGGTGCCGGTGGAAATCCAAAACTTGTGCTTGGTAATGAATCCACGAACGAAAGACCGCGGGCACAAAACTAAATCGAGATTTTTGTAGATTCGCCCAATCGCGATCCCAACCAGTCTTGGTGAAGAACCAACCGGACCAACTCGCAAGATACACGGCAATAGGAATGACGATGTACTGCAATGCGCGATAGCCAATATCACCAAACCAGCGCTCAAAATTAAAAGCCGATTCGTTAATTCGCGATTGAGTTTGGCGGCGTCGAAAGTCGGCATAAATCATGAAGGCGCCAAAGGCGATCATGTAATACAAACCGGTCCACTTTGTCGCGGCTGCAAGGCCGAGCAAAATTCCAGCAACCCAGTGCTGGCTGTAGATGAGGGCGAGAAATGCGAGCTGCAGAAAGAACATGAGAAAGATGTCGAGCAATGCGGTCCGTGATTGCACCAGTTCTAATCCATCAAATGCCATGAAAAGCGCTGCGCAGGCGCTAAGTAGCGAATTATTGAAGAGCTTCTGAGCCGTGAAGTACATGACCAAGACGGCGAGCGAACCGATTACGGCGGCAGATATACGCCAGCCGAATTCATTGAATCCAAAGGCCTTGATGCCTAAGGCGATAATCCATTTACCCATCGGAGGGTGCACAACGTAGGAGGCGGTCGTCGAATTCACCATTTCTACACCGTGCAGCAAGAGCGAGTGTGCGTCCTTGGCGTAGTAGACCTCGTCGAAGATAAAACCTTTGATTTTTCCGAGGTGCCAGATTCGAAATCCGAGCGCCATCAGCGAGATTAATCCGGCGGCAAGCCAATCTCGCACTCTCTGTGTCATGGGATAAGGGTAAAGCCTGCGAGAATTGGATCATGCTGATTCTCGCCGCGGTACCAGTGGGTAATCCTGGTGATGCGACGAGCAATCTTCGGGAAGCCATCGAACGAGCCCACTACATCGCCGCCGAAGATTCTCGCAAATTCAGTCGTCTCTGTACTGATCTCGGAATTTCGCACTCCGCGAAAGTGATCTCCTTCTTTGAAGGGAATGAGACCGAACGCATTTCAGAATTAATCGACATAATGAAATCCGGCAATGACTTATTGGTTGTGACCGATGCGGGAATGCCTGGTGTGAGTGATCCCGGATATCGACTTGTGCGGGCGGCACTAGAAAATAATTTCGACGTCAAAGTCCTGCCAGGCCCCAGCGCCGTTACAACCGCACTACTTTTGTCGGGGCTACCTACGGATCGATTTTGTTTCGAAGGCTTCCCGCCGCGCACATCTGGCGCGCGCTCGACCTGGTACGAATCATTGGTCGATGAACCTCGGACGATTGTCTTCTTTGAAGCTCCCCATCGCTTGGCTGAATCTTTAGCCGATGCGCTGGCGGCATTTGGTCCTGATCGATTGGCCGCCGTCTGCCGAGAGATGACGAAGACGTATGAAGAAATCATCCGCGGACCACTCTCTGAATTAGTCGAATGGGCGCGCTCGAAAGAAATACTGGGCGAAGTCACTGTTGTCGTGCATGGATATTCGCACGATGCCTCCTCGCTAACCGTCGATCAAATAATTGAGAAAGTCTTATTGGCAGAGGCCGCTGGAATCTCGCGCAAGGAAGCGATTGCAGAAGTAGTAGCAGAGACCAAATTGCCTAAGCGTCAGGTTTTTGACGCCATGGTCGCTCATAAATCTACAAGCGCCAAGAACGATAAGATGTAACCATGGCCTTGCCGAAATCTTTCTATCTCACGACGCCCATTTACTATGTAAATGACGCTCCTCATATCGGCCATGCCTATACAACCGTCGCGGGCGACGTCTTAACGCGCTGGCATCGACAACGCGGTGAAAACGTTTGGTTCTTAACCGGTACCGACGAGCACGGCGAAAAGGTTATGAACACCGCCGCCGCCAATAAAGTTTCTCCGCAAGAGTGGTGCGATCGACTGGTCGAGAGCGCATGGAAACCGGTATGGCATGCGCTGAATATTGCCAACGATGATTTCATTCGCACTACCGAAGAGCGACACGAGGTGCGGGTCGGAAAATTCTTGCAAGGTCTAAAAGATGCTGGACATATTTATTTAGCAAAATATGAAGGCCCGTATTGCATCGGCTGTGAAGAGTTCAAGCTGCCTGGCGATCTCGAAGACGGTAAGTGCGTTGTCCATGGCAAGCCAGTCGAAATGCTGAGCGAAGAGAACTGGTTCTTCAAGTTATCCGCATTCGCCCCGGCGTTGATAGAGCACTACACGAAGCATCCAGAAGCATGTGAGCCGGCGAGTGCGCGTAACGAAGTGTTGGCATTCCTCGAAAGCGGAGTCAAAGATCTCTCGATTTCTCGTTCGACTTTTGACTGGGGTATTCCCGTTCCGTGGGATACCGCACAAGTTATTTATGTCTGGTTCGACGCGCTCCTGAATTACGCCACCGCAATCGGACTCGGCGACGACCCGGCCAGCGAAGGCGGAAAGAAGTTTGCAGAATTCTGGCCCGCTGATGTTCACCTGGTAGGTAAAGATATCTTGCGCTTCCACGCGGTCATCTGGCCGGCGATGTTGATGGCTGCTGGTCTACCGGTCCCAGGAAAAATATTTGCGCACGGCTGGTTATTGGTCGGCGGCGAGAAGATGAGTAAGTCCAAGCTGACCGGAATTGCACCCAGCGATATCACGGACCACTTTGGTGTTGACGCCTTCCGTTATTACTTCTTGCGCGCCATTCCATTCGGGAGCGATGGATCTTTCTCTTGGGAGGATATGGGCGCGCGTTACACCAGCGAGCTCGCAAATGATTTTGGAAATCTAGCCTCTCGACTCATTGCCATGATTGAAAAATATTGTGATGGTGCAATCCCCGCGGTCGCGCACGATGCCGGGCTGGCAACCATGCTCGAACAAACCGTGGCAACAGCCGATGCAGCGATCGGGGCGCTCGATTTTCAAGGCGGTATCAACGCCATCATGGAATTCTGTAAGCGCGTGAATGGCTACGTCACCGAAAAGGAACCGTGGGCAATCGCCAAGGACGAATCTCGTACGGCTGAATTGAATGAAGTCCTTTACAACACCGCCGAATCTATCCGCGCCCTTGCGGTGCTCTTGCATCCGGTCATGCCTGCGACGACCCAAACCTTGTGGGAATCACTGGGGGCACAAGCGACGCTCGGCGATATTGCGCAGCAAAGGATTTCGGAGATTGCTCGCTGGGGACAACTTCCTACTGGTAGTCGCGTCACCAAAGGTGCCGTACTTTTCCCGCGGTTAGAAGAGAAGTAAGAAAACACCAATGGCGGATCGCCACAATCGCGATATCGATCGCCAACCTGGCCCACTTCCAGAGCCACTCGAAGTCCCGTGCCTGGATGCGCATGCGCATATGGAGATTGTTACTAATACATCGCCCAACTCTCCAGAAGTTGCGCAGGTAATCGCCGATGCAAAGAGCGTGGGCATCGATCGAATTGTTCAGGTGGGATATTCCGCGGAACAATCACAATGGTGCGTTGAGTGCGCGGAGGCCTTCCCGGGTTCGGTGCTGGCCGCGGTGGCGTTGCATCCCAATGAAGCACCGGTGGTTGAGGATTTAGAAGCGGATCTAGCGATCATCGAGAAGTTGGCACAACATCCGCGCGTGCGTGCAATTGGCGAAACGGGGCTAGATTTTTTCCGAACCGAACCAGAACTTCGCGATAAGCAGACGTACTCTTTCCGCCGACATATTCAACTGGCGAAGCGGGTAAAGAAGGCACTGGTCATTCATGATCGCGACGCGCATCGTGCCGTGCTTGATGTCCTGGACGACGAAGGTGCGCCCGAGATAACAATTTTTCACTGCTATTCCGGCGACGCCGAGATGGCGCGCGAATGTGTCGACAAGGGTTACATACTTTCTTTTGCAGGGACGGTCACCTTTAAGAATGCGCCAGCCCTGCGCGACGCAGTGAAACTAGTGCCGGCCGAACAACTTCTTGTCGAGACCGACTCACCGTTTTTGGCGCCGTCACCACACCGAGGATCTTTAAATACTCCCGCGCAAATTCCAAACATTTTGCGATTTATTGCGGCAGAACGTGGTGAAGACGTGAACGAATTAGCAGCGGCTATTTCTGCAAATGGCAACCGTATTTTTGGATCTTTCGCCTAATGCTCAATCTTTTAGGCGCCGCGGAAATTCGCGAAATTGCGGAGCGGATTGGCGTAAACCCCACAAAGAAACTTGGGCAAAATTTTGTCGTGGATGCAAATACCTGTCGCAGAATCGTCAAGACCGCAGATGTTTCCGAAAGCGACGTTGCGCTGGAAATTGGACCGGGCCTCGGTTCGCTCACCTTGGCGCTGCTCGAGGTTGCTCGACATGTGGTGGCGGTGGAAATCGATACTCGTCTTGCTGACGAGTTGCCGATAACGGTTGAACGTCATGATGTATCGACGGATCGATTGACCATCGTTAATAAGGATGCACTCGAAGTCACGGAATTGCCGGTTGCTCCCACAGTCCTCGTTGCGAATCTTCCGTACAACGTCTCTGTGCCCGTCCTGTTGCGATTCCTAGAACTATTTCCGACCTTGAACTCGGGCGTTGTCATGGTGCAGAGCGAGGTCGCCGATCGATTGGCCGCAAAGCCGGGATCAAAAAATTACGGATCGCCATCTGTGAAAGCGTCCTGGTGGGCGGATGTGACGCTTGCGGGAAATGTTGGCCGCTCAATTTTTTGGCCGGTTCCCAACGTCGATTCTTCGCTAGTGAAATTTGTTCGTCATGCATCGCCGGGGGATGAGGCGCTGCGGCTCACGACATTTCGTTTGATTGACGCGGCATTCGCGCAGCGCAGAAAAATGTTGAGAGGAGCGATTGCCGACGCGGTCGGAGGAAGTTCAATTGCGATTGACCTGATCGCCGAGGCCGGAATTGACCCAGATTGTCGCGGTGAAACTTTGGTTCTTGCGGATTATCTGGCGCTGGCCCATGCATTTGCTCGCCTGCACTGACTTTCAATAAGCGCCAGCGCGGACATTCCTTATAAGCTAGCGAAATGAAATACGCAGGAGTTATTACTCGGGTTCCTGCGAAAATCAATCTCCAATTATCGGTTGGCCCGCTCGCGGAGGACGGCTTTCACGAAGTCGCAACGGTGTTTCAAGCGGTTTCAATTTTTGATGATGTGACTATCAAGGCTGGCGCCAAGGGTGCTGGAATTTCAGTCTCAGTAATGGGCACGACGTCTAATGGCGTTCCGGCCGATGCGAGCAATCTGGCTCATCGTGCCGCAGAGCTAATGATTCGACGATGCAAGCTCTCGAGGGATTTATCTATATCCATCAAGAAGGAGATTCCGGTTGCGGGTGGGATGGCTGGTGGCAGCGCGGATGCAGCTGCGACCATTGTCGGTATCGATGCGCTCTTTGATTTGGGGCTGAGTCGAGATGAGCTCGAACACATTGCCGCGGAATTAGGAAGCGATGTTCCGTTTGGAATATCCGGTGGAATAGCGCTCGGCCGTGGTCGAGGGGATCAACTCACACCTGTTCTCAGCAAAGGCACCTATCACTGGGTGCTTGCTACATCGTCACAAGGACTTTCTACGCCGGCTGTTTACGCCGAATGCGATCGACTTCGCGAGGGATTACAAATTGCGCGCCCGCAGATCAGCGACGCGATGATGCAAGCGCTCCGTGCCGGTGATGCGACCGCGCTAGGAAGCGCAATGACCAATGATTTGCAGTCGGCGGCGTGCTCCTTGCGACCCGCGCTTCGTTTAGTTTTGGATGTCGGAAAAGATTATGGCGCGCTCGGCGGCATCGTCTCTGGATCGGGTCCGACGATTGCGTTTCTTGTCGATGATGAAGAAAAATCATTGGATTTAACGGTTGCGCTAAGTTCAAGCGGAGTAGTGGCCGGAGTCATGCGGGCCAGCGGTCCGGTGCATGGGGCGCGGGTCATCGAAACGCTTTAGGCCTAAATTAGGGGAGATGCGGACTTATAGGGGATAATTCAGGTTCCGCCATTGTGTAGTGGCTAGCACATGGGCCTTTGAAGCCCAGGGTCCAGGATCGATACCTGGTGGCGGAGCCACCACCGAAGAACCGACGTTCGAGGGAGACAGCTCGTGACGAGCCGAGTGCATGTAGGCGCCGCGATTGTGCTGGCAGCCGGCGAAGGCACGCGCATGAAATCCGCCACGTCAAAAGTTCTGCATACGATTGCTGGAAAATCGATTCTCAATCACGTTGTCGATGCGGTCAAAGAATTGTCACCCGATCAAATTCGTATTGTCGTCGGCGCATCACGAGAATCAGTCGAAGCTCATGCGCTCGAAATTGCGCCAGGCGCCGTCACCGTTTTTCAAGAAGTTCGAAACGGAACTGGTGGAGCTGTTCAACTAGCGCTGGCCGCGGCTCCAACATCCGGAAGCGTGATTATCCTCGCCGGCGATACGCCGTTGCTGACAGGTACAACGTTGGCGGATTTTGTCGCAGTGCATGCCGAGCACGGAAATGTTGCTTCAGTTCTGACCGCTGAAATGCCAGATGCGACCGGATACGGACGCATCGTCCGCGACGAAGCCGGCTTTATTACCAAAATTGTGGAAGAGCGCGATGCTTCAGACTTTGAAAAGCTCATCGACGAAGTCAATACAGGTGTGTATATCTTTGACGCGAATGCATTGACAGCCAGCATCAAAAAATTAAATACCAATAATTCGCAAGGCGAGCTGTACTTGACCGACGTTATTGCATTAATTAAAAGCGATGGCGGCCAAGTTGGTGCAATCCTCTCTAACGATTACACCGAAACGCTTGGTATTAATGATCGTTCCCAACTCGCAGAATGCACGGCAATTATGCGCGATCGGATCAATGACGCGCACATGCGAGCGGGCGTGACGATTGTTGATCCAACAACAACCTGGATTGATGCCACAGTCAAAATCGCGAGTGACGTGACGATCCTTCCTGGTTCAGCGCTTCACGGTGCAACCTCGGTCGAGACTGGCGCAGTAATTGGTCCGCGCACGACGCTCAATAGTGTCCAGGTAAAAGCGGGTGCTCGGGTTATTGAATCCAATTGCACGGAATCCGAAATTGGTGCGGGCGCAAATGTTGGACCATTCTCGTTTTTGCGGGCCGGCACCAAGCTGGCCGCCGGCGCGAAGGCTGGCGCATACGTCGAAATTAAGAATTCCACGGTAGGCGAGGGCTCAAAGGTCCCGCATCTCTCATATGTCGGTGATGCCACCATCGGATCAGGCACCAACATCGGCGCGGCCACTATTTTCGTGAACTACGACGGCGTCAACAAGCATAAAACGGTCATTGGCGACGAAGTCCGCATCGGCAGCGACACAATGCTGGTTGCCCCAGTTACAGTAGGCGATGGCGCATACACTGCAGCTGGATCGACGATTACCGAGGATGTCCCTGCTGGGTCTATCGCGGTAGCTCGAGCCAAACAACGAAATATTTTGGGTTGGGTATTGCGCAAACGAGCCAATACAAAATCCGCAGAAGTAGCACGTAAAGCAGGAGCCACCGAGACCAGCGACACAGGAGCGAATTAATGAGCGAACTTCGACTCTCTTCCGAAAAGCGCCTGCGGATATTTACGGGTCGAGGTTTCCCAGAGCTCGCGGAAGGCGTCGCCGCCGAACTCGGTATTCCCATTACTCCGACCTCTGCCTATGACTTTGCAAACGGCGAAATATTTGTTCGATTTGAAGAGAGCGTTCGCGGTAGCGATGCCTTCGTTATTCAGAGCCATGCCGCTCCGGTTAACAAGCAGATCATGGAACAACTCATCATGGTCGATGCGCTCAAGCGCGCCTCTGCAAAGCGCATTACCGTGGTTGCTCCGTTTTACGGTTACGCCCGGCAAGATAAGAAGCATCGTGGTCGCGAGCCAATTTCTGCTCGATTGATGGCTGACCTTTTCAAGACCGCCGGCGCCGATCGATTGATGGTTGTCGACCTACATACCTCACAGATTCAAGGATTTTTCGATGGCCCGGTTGACCATCTCTTTGCTTTGCCGCTTCTGACCAACTACGTCGGAAGCAAGGTTGACCGCAATCACCTCACGATTGTTTCGCCTGACTCTGGTCGCGTCCGCGTCGCAGAACGTTGGTCGGACATGTTGGGTGGCTGTCCCATCGCGTTCATCCACAAGACCCGTGACCCACGAATTCCAAACGAATCCGTAACCGGTCGCG
>DAIPLA010000022.1:0-14729 GCA_036769465.1 Candidatus Nanopelagicaceae bacterium | reverse complement strand
CGACATCGCGTTTCCATTAATCGCGAAGTTGCCGTCCGGTGGCTACGACGGCCGAGGTGTTTTTGTCATCACGAATCAATCAGAACTCGACGAACTTTCTAAGAAAGTTGGCGGAGTACTTCTCCTTGAAGAAGCGCTGAATTTTGAGTACGAAGCCGCGGTCATGGTGGCTCGATCTCCGCATGGACAAGCCGCTACATGGGCGCCTGTTTTGACGGTTCAGAAGGATGGCATCTGCACCCAAACCGTGACGCCGATTCCTCAGATCGAGCCAGATTTAGCGACGGAGATGCAAGAGATTGCGTTGAAGATTGCCGAGGGAATTGGTCTGGTCGGAGTAATGGCGGTCGAACTGTTCGTCGTGGGCGGTCGCTGCATCGTTAATGAGTTAGCGCTCCGTCCGCATAACTCTGGCCACTGGAGCATTGAGGGATCGGTCACGAGTCAGTTCGAACAACACCTGCGCGCAATATTGGATTTGCCACTTGGCAGCACGGCAACCACCGCGCCATACACCGTAATGGGCAATGTCTTGGGTGGCGAGAAGAGCGACATGTTCCGCCCTTATCTGCATTTAATGGCGCGCACGCCGGCGCTTAAATTTCATCAATACGGAAAAGAAGTTCGCCCAGGGCGCAAGATTGGTCACGTCACTCTGACCGGTGAAAATCTTCTAGAATTGCAGGAAGAAGTAGCCCACGCGGTTGCCTATATGACTGGAGAAATCGATGAGTAATCAAGTCGCGATTGTGATGGGTTCAGATTCGGATTGGCCAGTCATGCAAGAAGCCGCCGACGTGCTTGATGAATGCGGCGTGACATACAAGGCCGATGTTATTAGCGCACATCGCACACCATCGGAGATGTTGGAGTTTGCAAAGGGTGCAGCGGCGGCTGGTTACAAAGTCATTATTGCTGGCGCCGGTGGCGCCGCCCATTTGCCAGGCATGATCGCCGCGGCGACAACGCTTCCCGTTATTGGCGTGCCGGTGCCGTTGAAATACTTGGACGGCATGGATTCACTTTTATCAATTGTTCAAATGCCTGCTGGGATTCCGGTTGCAACCGTTGGCGTAGGTAATGCAAAGAATGCTGGCCTGCTCGCCGCTCGAATTTTGGGCACAAGTGACGCTGGTGTCGCCGCGAAGGTCGCCGATCTGATGGAGAAGGCGCGCGTTGCTTCACTAGAAAAGGGAAAGAATCTCTCTCGAAAGAATCAACGAGCCGGGTTTTAAAGCGAGGAGTTAGCTCGACCGAGCGCTCTGAATTTCCAACCCGCGGCTAACCACTTTTCGCGGTCGAGCGCGTTACGGCCATCGATGATGATGGCGTTCTTTGCGAGTGACTTCGCGTGTACCGGATCAATCTCGCGGTAGATCTTCCATTCGGTGAGATGTAAGACGATATCCGCACCTTGCAAACAGGCATCAATCGTCTGCTCGAACGCCAGCGCCGGAAAGCGTTTCTGGGCATTCTCGATTGCCTTGGGATCATGTACAACAACGGTTGCACCGGCGGCGTGGATTTGTGCCGAAATATCTAAGGCGGGGGAATCGCGCACATCATCGCTATCAGGCTTGAAGGCTGCACCAAGTACGGCGACTTTTTTGCCGACGAGGTTTTCAGATAGGTCTTGACGCACGAGTTCAATCACGCGTTGGCGCGCGCGAAGATTAATCGCGTCAATTTCACGCAAAAACTCTAAGGCTTGCTGAGCTCCGAGCTCTTCCGCTCGCGCCATAAATGCGCGAATATCCTTCGGCAAGCAACCACCACCAAAACCAATACCCGCCTGCAAGAAACGATTTCCGATGCGCGGGTCATATCCGATTGCCTTGGCAAGAACGGTGACGTCACCGCCCGCCGCTTCGCAAATCTCCGCCATGGCGTTGATGAAAGAAATTTTTGTCGCGAGGAATGAATTAGCGGCGACCTTTACGAGCTCTGCTGTGGGGAGATCGGCCCGAATCCACGGGGTTCCATTTTTGATGTTAGAGGCATACAACTCTTTAAGAATCTTTTCGGCTCGATCGTTAGTGACGCCCACGACCAATCGAGTAGGTCGCAGCGTGTCCTCGACCGCGAATCCTTCGCGTAAGAATTCTGGATTCCACGCCAAATCTGCTTCCGGGTTGAGATCGATTAAACGAGCACGCAAACGCGCGGCAGTGCCGACCGGCACCGTAGATTTTCCAACGACTAATCCGCCGGCTTTGACGTGAGGGGCGACCGCTTCGAGCGCTGCATTCACAAAGGTCATATCCGCGGCCAGGCCATCTTTTTGTTGGGGCGTACCAACGCAGATGAAATGAACATCGCAATCGGCGACCGCCGCCATATCTGAACTGAAAGACAATCGTCCGCTCTTTATTTCGGCCGCGAGCAACTCTTCTAGCTCCGGTTCGTAGAACGGAACTTTTCCCTGATTAAGGAGGGCAATTTTTGCTGGATCAACATCGACGCCGATCACCGAAAATCCTAGCGATGACATGCACGCGGCGTGGGTCGCACCGAGATAACCGGTACCGATTACCGAAACTTTAAGCGTCATTGCACGGATTCTATAGGGTGCAAACGGTACGGTGGGGAGGTGAGTGCAGCATGAAAGGCCAACGAAAATGAAGAATATTGGCGTTTCGGTCGTGTTGCCAATCCTCAATGAAGAGCGGCACCTGGCCGAGGCTATCCATGCGATTTTGCAACAGGAATACGACGGCGAATTTGAAGTGATTCTCGCGCTGGGACCCAGCATCGATCGCACCAATGAGATTGCCGCAGAATTAGCAAAGCAAGATGCACGAGTAATTTTGGTCGAGAACCCAACCGGTAGAACCGCAGCAGGCTTGAACGCGGCCGTGGCCGCCTCTCGCTTTCCGATTATCACGCGAATCGATGGTCATGCTGAAGTATCGCGAAGCTATCTTCAAGATGCGGTTCGATTGCTCCACGAACATAACGCGGTAAATGTCGGCGGAGTCATGGCCGCGGTAGGCCGAACTCCGTTCGAGCGCGCAGTAGCCACCGCAATGCGGAGTGTGTTGGGTGTTGGCGCATCACGTTTTCATACCGGCGGCCAAGCAGGTCCGGCCGATACCGTATATCTCGGAACATTTCGCAAGGATGCATTGGTCGCTGCGGGCGGATACGACGAACGTTTCACGCGCGCCCAAGATTGGGAACTAAATTTTCGATTGCGTGACCGTGGTGGAGTGGTGTGGTTTGATCCTTCGTTGGTGGTCACGTATCGACCACGTTCGTCAATAAGGGCGCTGGCCAAGCAATATTTTGAATATGGTCGCTGGCGTCGCGCCGTAGTGCGCAGTCACAAGGGCAGCGTGAACTATCGATACTTGGCGGCGCCGGTCGCGGTCATCATTAACACACTCTCTATCCTGATGGGCTTTCTCGTCTCGCCGCTATTTTTTCTACCGCTATCCGTTTACTTGCTCGCGATTCTTCTGGGCGGATTAGCACTGGGTAAATCCACTGCCGAGAAAATAATTTTGCCGACGGTATTCGCGACTATGCATATGGTGTGGGGCTTGGGTTTTCTCACTTCACCAAAGCGCTTAGTTGGTCAAGACGAACCCGAGTAGAACCGTGTTTCGACGCTTTCTTCTTCTCCCTCCTTTCCTTCTCGCGTTGCTTATCGCTGTACCAACGGCGGCAAACGCAGCGCAGGTAGCCCGAGTTCCAGCATCTTTTACCTTCACCGGTTCGGGTTTTGGACACGGAGTCGGCCTCAGCCAGATTGGCGCAAAGGGTCAGGCACTGGAAGGCAAGAGCGCTGCCGAGATCCTTTCCTATTACTTTCCATCCGCTTCGGTTACTCCCGTACTTGATTCACAAACTATTCGGGTAAATATCGGTCACGAACAATCGAACGCATCGTTCTCGCTTGCGCCCGGCTTCGTAAACGAAACCATGACTGCGACCGATGATTCGGGAACGATTACCTCGGGAAGCACATTTGGATTTTCGATTCTAGGAAAAGTTATTACCTCCAGCGCTGGCGGAAGCGCTGGACTCTGGACTCTTAATTGGAATGGCGCGGTTGTGATGCGTCTAGGCAGCGCGACGATGACGCTGAAATATGGTCAGATCCAATTGCGTTCGGTGCCGCTGACTGGGCACGGATATCGAATAGAAATCACCGACACCATGAGGGTCCAAGACGAGTATCTCTATGGAGTCAGCGAAGTGCGTTCGAGTTGGCCGACCGAAGCGCTGAAGACGCAAGTGATTGCCTCGCGAACCTACGCGCTTGCTCGATTAGGAGCCCCTCGCAAAGCCTGCGACTGCAACGTGTATAGCTCGATCTATGACCAGACATATATTGGATACGCCAAAGAAGCCGAACCTACATACGGCGCGCTCTGGAAGTCCGCGGTCGACGCGACCGTGATTGACGATTCACACGCGTTGGCGGTTACCTTTAATAACCAACCGATAAATGTTTACTTTTTCTCGTCCAGCGGCGGAATGACCCAACGAAGTCAGGATGTATGGGGGAGCGCCTTTCCCTATCTCATCAACGTTCCCGATCCGTGGTCACTTAGCGACTCACTCAATCCTGGATATGCGCACTGGAGTCGTACCGTGACTCAATCGCAAATGGCCGCGGCTTTCGGGCTTCCTGATGTTGCTAAGTATGCAATTTCTGGGCGCACATCCACCGGCAGCGTCGTTGCGGTGGTTGCGTATTCATCCACCGGCCAACGAAGC
The DNA here is from genome assembly GCA_036769465.1 of Candidatus Nanopelagicaceae bacterium. GTDB lineage: Bacteria > Actinomycetota > Actinomycetes > Nanopelagicales > Nanopelagicaceae > AAA044-D11. The sequence continues at coordinate 10,004 of DAIPLA010000022.1, read as the reverse complement.
AAATTGTCGGTTGGAGACTTCAAAACAAGAGTGAAGTTGCCGTCCTCATGGTTTAACCTGCCTAAATCTGTCACGGTCCCTCAACCGACCTCACCAGTGGTTGATACGGCTACCGAGACGTCAACCGCGCATTAAATTAATTTTGGGTTAGCAAACCTTAGTTCGCGTGGAGCACCGAGTTCAGTCCGCCCCAACTACCTGTCTTAGGCAACGCCTCGAGCGCACCGGTTTGAGAGTTGCGACGGAGGAGAAGATTGTTTGCGCCGGAAAGTTCGCGACCTTTAACAACTGTTCCATCCGGTAACGAAATTTTTGAGCCCGCCGTGATGTAGGTACCGGATTCAACGACGCAGTCATCGCCCAATGAAATTCCGAGGCCAGCGTTTGCACCCAGCAATGAGTTCTTTCCGATGGAGATAACTTCCTTGCCACCACCGCTGAGCGTGCCCATGATGGAGGCGCCGCCGCCGATGTCGCTGCCGTCCCCGACGACAACACCAGCACTGATTCGACCTTCGACCATCGACTTACCGAGTGTGCCGGCGTTGAAGTTAACAAATCCTTCGTGCATCACCGTGGTGCCGGATGCCAGGTGCGCGCCGAGACGTACTCGATCCGCATCGGCGATGCGCACGCCTTCTGGAATGACGTAATCGACCATCCGCGGAAATTTATCTACGGAGAAGATTGTGAGTGCGCCCAGCTTCGCACGGAGCATTGGAGCGACTTCATTGATAGTGCTGAGTGAACATGGACCAGCCGAGGTCCAAGCAACGTTATTCAAAATTCCAAAAATGCCGTCAAGAACCAAGCCATGCGGAACGACGATGCGATGGGATAAAAGATGAAGGCGTAGATATGCATCCTGTACCGAGGTGGGCGCGGTGTCGAGATCAATCTCAATCGCAACGTACTCTTTAGTTATTCGACGTATCGAGTCGCTCGCGTTCGACGCGGTAGTCATCAAATCACCGAGATCTGGCTTGGTTGCAGGCAGAGTTCCTAGTCCAAGCGAGTGATACCACGTATCAAGAATCTCACCCGTGTCGGTGACAGTTGCTAATCCAAAACCATAAGCGCTACGCATAGCCGTACTTTATCTCAGGAATTCTTAATCATTCTATGAATCCGATTCTGAGGCGGAGTGAGCCACGTGTGACAGACTGAGCGCATGCGAGTCGCCGTTTATTGCTCTTCCGCCCCAGATATCAAGCCGGAATTCCTCGACCTGGCATTTGATATCGGCGTCGCAATTGGCAATCAAGGATGGGACTTGGTGTGGGGTGGAGGTACCGCTTCGATGATGGGCACGGTTGCGCGCGGCGCTCGATCGGTCGGCGCTCAAACAATTGGCGTGATTCCAGAAAAATTGCGAAGCAAAGAGTTTGAAGATGGCGACGCTTCCGAGATGCATATCGTTGCGGACATGCGAACTCGCAAGGGGAAGATTGAGGAGTTGTCAGATGCTTTCATCGCGCTGCCTGGCGGCATCGGCACGCTAGAAGAATTTTTTGAAATTTGGGTTGGTCGCTACTTAGGCTTTCACGCCAAGCCAGTGGTGGTCTGCGATCCACACGGCGCGTACGAGCCACTTCGTGAATCGCTCGCGCATCTCACCCATCTCAACTTTATGAAACCCGGTCAGCGCGAGCTTGTTACGTGGAGCCAAGACGTTGCTTCGGCGATCAGCGCCTGTCAGGCGAGCCTGTAGTTGAGATAACCTCGACCCATGGCTGACGCACACAACTCTCAAACTCTGGAGGAGTTGCTCGCCAGTCTGCCCGAAGAGGAACGAATTATTCTCTCCTTGCACTATCTCAAAGCGATGACCGATGCGCAGATTGCCAGCGCGCTGGGCGTACCCGAGCGGGCCGTGACCGTCGTTATCACGAGCGGCAAGAGCCGTCTACTTTCCGCGTTAAATCGCGTGCTTTAGCCCGCCCATTTTCGATTTCCGTAAGCGGCCATTTCTACGAGATACTTATCCCTCGGTTTATTTGATTTAAAGGAGTTACAACATGGCAGCCATGAAGCCTCGTACTGGTGATGGACCCATGGAAGTTACCAAGGAAGCCCGCAGTCTGGTCATGCGTATTCCACTCGAGGGCGGCGGACGTTTAGTCGTCGAACTCAACGTCGAAGAGGCAACCAATCTCGGTAACGCCCTTCAGGCAGCTGTAGCCCTCGTCAAGAAATAATCACGTCTAGACCCACTAACGGATCCCACTAACGGGCAAGTCGAGAATTACGTGAGCGCGCAGCGTCCAGATTTAGCTCCCACGATTGAGCTCATTAATTTTCCAGCATCTACTCAATCTCCTGCGTCACACCAATCACCTGCATCACAGATTGACTGGTCGGCCTTTACCTCAATTGCCCTTCCCATTCGCGCAAACGATGGCACCGTGGAGATTCCGGCAAGCGCATTTCTCAGTACGGCGCTCGCAGAAATAAATCGCACCGCTTCGCAACTTCTTGCCATTCATTCGAGTGCAACCGGCAAGGCCGGCGAAATATTTGACGTTCAGATTGATCATCCAACAATCAAACACATCTATCTGGTTGGCGTTGGAGATGAGAAACGCGATGATCTGAAGAAAGCCGGAGTGGCGCTCGCGCGCAAGGTTAAGGGGAGCGACGAACGCGTCATTAGCGCTGTGAATCGAGATCGAGCCACTGCCGTGGTTCATATCAACGCGCTTGTGTTGGCGAGCTTCGTGTGGAATTTAAAGACCGGCAAGGAATCACCGCGCAGTTCCTTCGCGTTGATCGGTGATTTTCTCGAAGAGTTAGAACGCGCGACCACGATTGCTTACGCGACCTGGTCTGCTCGCGAATTAATTCATACCCCGTCAAATATCAAGAACCCTGCATGGCTGGCGGATCAGGCAAAAGCGTTCGTTGCCAAGAGCGGTGTTCGAGGCCTCGACGTGAAAGTGTGGGCCGGTAAAGAGTTAAAACGTTTTGGCGGGCTGCTTGCGGTCGGCAATTCGGTGCCCAAGCCGGGACCGCGAATGATTGAGATTACCTATGCCCCAATCGGATCAAAGAACTGGCCGCATGTTGTTTTAGTCGGCAAGGGAATTACCTTCGATACCGGCGGGATCTCTTTGAAGCGTCCGTACGACTTTATGGTTCCGATGAAAACAGATATGACGGGTGCGGCCGTTGTCCTTGCTGCGACGATGGGTGCGGCCCAACTTTCACCGAAGGTACGTATCACAGCGTTGATGATGTGCGCCGAGAACGCCGTCTCATCTACTTCGCAACGACCATCCGATGTTCTTGTTCAATATGACGGCACCTCGGTCGAGGTCACCAATACCGATGCCGAAGGTCGGTTGGTGCTCGCGGACGGCCTGGGTTATGCCAACCTCGAACTCAATCCCGATTATTTAATCGATGTCGCCACCTTGACCGGCGCGGCGACACTAGCGCTCGGTCGCACGCACAGTGCTATGTATTCGCGTGACTCCAAACTCGCCGAATCACTGATTGCCGCCGGTGAAAATATCTGCGAACGTACTTGGCGCATGCCGCTCGTCGATGAATACGCACCCGCGATTCACAGCGACATCGCGGACCTGAATCACATAACCGATAGCGAAAACTTCTCGGGTGGCTCAATCACCGCCGCACTTTTCCTCGAAAAATTTGTCGGTGATCGCGCTTGGGCGCACTTGGATATCGCTGGACCGGCTCGATCCGAGAGTGACGCCGGAGAAAACCCCAAGGGCGGCACGGCGTACGGCGTCCGATTGCTCATTGAGTGGTTGACTTCGTTCTGATGAGCAGCACCGGCTTTAACTCAAACATAAATGCGCGCGGCGACATGGTCGCCTTTGCCGAGAATTACCCGCTGGAAGATATTCACATGCAGCAGGCGCGTAAGAATGGAATTGAATTGGGAGCGCTGGACCCATCACCCGCAGTCGGCGCGCTGATAGCGACTATCGCACAAATGGTGAAGGCGAAGTCAATCGTCGAAATTGGAACCGGTTCTGGTGTTGGCGGTTTGTGGGCGTTTCATGGTTCAACCGCGGACTCGACGTTTACATCGATTGACGATGAGCGCGAACATTCCGGAGCGGCGCGCGCTACCTTCGAGGAAGCTGGAATTCCTGCACAACGCTTTCGTTTAATCACTGGAAATATTATTGAAGTAGTCGGCAAGTTGGCCGAGGATAATTACGACTTAATGATTGTTCGTTCGCCGCAAGATATCGTCGATGTGGTTCAGGAAAGTTTCAGATTACTCAAAGCTAGCGGCACACTAATTATCGATTCGGCGATTGACAACGGTCGCGTTGCCGACCCGACCCAACGGGACTTTGCCACCATCTCGCGACGAGATGCGATCAAGGCAATTAAAGAAGATTCACGGTGGAGTTCCGTACTTTTGCCGGTTGGCGCTGGCGTGCTTGTAGCTACCAAGCGCTAGCCCTTCGTAAAAACCGTCAGAGCGCCTTAACGCGAATTACGGACTAAACTCGTCGGTATGAGCGAACGCAATATTCCTTCGTCTGACACACCATGGTGGATCTCAACAAATCCCACTGAGGCAGAGCGCCCTTCACCATCGCGGAATTCAGGCGGCCGAACTATCAGTATGAGTGTCGCAATCGTGATGACGCTATCCGCCGGCATCATCGGTGGCGTTGCAGGCAAATCCATCATTACGGCTCAGAACACCGGACTAGTTACTTCACATTCCAACATTGATCGCAGCCCTAATTCAATCGCGGGTATTGCGGCGCGGGTGTCGCCATCTGTTGTATCCATCGATGCACAATCCTCGATGGGTGAAGACACCGGATCTGGTTTCTTCATCGAATCGAACGGCACAATTCTGACGAATAATCACGTGGTCGAAAGCGCCGTGACATCGGGCGGCAAGATCACCGTCAATTTAACCAACGGAAAGAGTTATTCGGCCACCGTTGTTGGCCGTGATTCGTCCTATGACCTAGCGGTCTTGAAGATTGATGTCACTGATGCGCCCGCGCTTCCGTTGGGGGATAGCGACAAGGTTCAAGTAGGCGATAACGTGATTGCCATTGGCTCTCCGCTCGGATTGGCCGGCACCGTTACGTCAGGAATCATCAGCGCCAAAAATCGCGCGGTCACTTCTGGAAATGGAACAGGAGAGAGTTCATTCATTAACGCCCTTCAGACCGACGCGGCGATCAACCCAGGAAATTCTGGCGGTCCTCTTGTGGATATAACCGGATCGGTGATTGGCGTGAATTCTGCGATCGCTTCGCTGGGATCCGGCTTTGGTTCGCAATCCGGTTCGATTGGCTTAGGTTTTGCGATTCCGATTAATCAGGCGAAGAAGACCGCCGAGCAACTAATCAAGACCGGTACTGCTACATATCCGATCGTCGGAATGTCCCTGGATCAGAGCTTCACTGGAATTGGCGCAAAGGTGGCCACCGTCCCAAGCGCAATTCTCCCCGGCGGCCCGGCAGAGCGCGCAGGTATTAAGCCTGGCGATATCGTCACCGAGATCGATGGCGAGGCAATTCATTCTTCGGACGAGGCAATCGTTGCGGTTCGATCTCATAACGTTGGGGATGTCATTACCATCACGATTTTGCGTGGCGATAAGACCCTGCACTTCTCGGTGAAATTAATCGCGGCTAAGAAGTAATAGGCTGAATCCATGTTCAATATTGGCGCCGGAGAGTTTCTCACGTTGGCGCTATTGGCCTTGGTCCTGATTGGTCCCGATAAGTTGCCGACGGTTGCCGTAGATGCTGCCCGTATGTTGAAAAAAGTGCGCCGCCTTGCGCAATCGGCTACCGCAGAACTTCGCGAGAATATGGGTCCCGGTTTTGAAGATTTGCAGGTCGAAGACCTTCATCCGAAGAAATTGATTGCAAAGCAGCTCGGCTCGTTGAGCGAAATCGCCGAGGAATCCAAGGTCGAACTCAAAGAAATCAACCACAACGCGAAGATCGACCCGGACCTATTGTGAGTACCACGGACCTCATTCCGTCGGTTCAGGCTGCGCTTGCTACCGTCAACGACCCTGAACTTCGCCATCCAATCACGACATTGGGAATGGTGGATTCCGTCCACGTTGAAGGCGGCGCGGTAAAACTCACGGTCTTGTTGACTATCGCTGGTTGCCCGATGCGCGATCGATTGACGAGTGATATCGAAAACGCGGTGCTGAAGGTTCCCGGCGTCTCCTCAATTGATCTCACCTTTGGCGTGATGAATGACGAGCAGCGCAACAACGTGAAATCGATCATCCGCGGTGGAAAAGAAAAATTTATTCCCTTTGCTCAACCAGATTCGCTCACTCGAGTCATCGGAGTCGCCTCCGGCAAAGGCGGAGTCGGCAAGTCTTCGGTCACCGCAAACCTTGCGGTTGCTGCCGCGTTATCAGGACTCAAAGTAGGCATCCTCGACGCCGATGTGTATGGCCATTCGATTCCGCGCTTGATGGGAATCATGGGAAAGCGACCAACCGCTATCGATCAAACCTTCATCCCGGTTGAGGCCTATGGCGTGAAAGTTGTCTCGATGGAGATGTTCAAGCCAGAGCGAGCCGATCCGGTGGCGTATCGCGGACCGCTTCTGCACCGAGTACTTGAACAGCTTTTGAGCGACGCGTATTGGGGCGATTTGGATCTGTTGCTTCTTGATTTACCGCCGGGTACCGGCGATATCGCAATCTCACTCGGCCAACTTCTCCCGGCGTCAGAAATTTTGGTGGTCACAACGCCACAACTCGCGGCCGCAGAAGTCGCTGAACGCGCCGGTCGAATCGCGCACCAATTGAAACAACACATCATCGGCGTTGTTGAAAACATGTCAGATATGCCATGTCCCAAGTGCGGCGAGAACATTTCCCTCTTCGGATCCGGTGGCGGTGCGCTTACAGCACAACGTTTGTCCGAACTCGTTGGTGCAGATGTGCCGTTATTGGCTGCGATTCCATTCACGCCGGCGCTGCGAGAAGGCGGCGACGATGGGGTGCCGATGGTGTTGGCACAAGATAATTCACCTGGCGTTCATGCATTCATGGAGTTGGCGCAAGCGATAAAGGTCCGCCCCCGCTCGATTGTTGGCGTGCCACTCAAGATTCACACCTGACCGCCATCGCATCAGTTCCTGATAAGTAGGGACTCCCTTAGGATTAGCCCATGAAAGCCACGGTCGTCCCAGGAATCACTTCGGTGACCAAAGTGGCCAAGGTGACTCAACGACTCGTTGGCCGAAAAGATTCGGTCCTCGCGCGTAAGACCGTTCGTGAATCATTGGTCTCGGTTGCGGGGCTCATTGGACGTCCGGTTCGCGACTTGGAAGGCCGCGATATTGGCCACTTGGTCGACATTGTGGTTCGTCACTCTGCCGATACGTATCCGCCAGTTTCGGGTTTGATCGTGAAAGTCGAAAAGCGCAAATCATTTATTAACGGCGCGCGTATTTCTTCCCTTACCCAGGATGAAATCCGACTCTCTTCAACAAAAATTAACTTAGAAGATTTCAAGCGCCGCGAAGGCGAATCACTTCTCGATGCCGACGTTCTGGATCACCAGATCGTGGACGTTGATGGTCTTCGCGTTGTTCGCTCCTCGGATTTATATCTCGCCCCACTCGACAAGGAAATTCGAGTCGTGGGAGTGGACATCTCATTTCGCTCGCTGGTGCGTCGTCTTTTCCCTGGCGCGCTCAGTCGTCGCCCTACGCCAGAACACGTCATCGATTGGGCGACCGTTGCGTCGCTCGCGGATGGCACCGGCGTTGTTCGTACCTCAAGCTCTCGTTCAAAGTTGAGTCAGCTTCGACCGGCCGACCTTGCTGACTTGATTGAAGACCTCGAAGGTCGCGAGCAAGAAGCATTCATCGAAATGTTGGAGCCAGAACTTGCGGCCGATGCGCTGGAAGAAATGGAAGACGACGAATTGCAAGGATTGCTTCGCGGTTTACCGGCCGAACGTTCTGCGGCGTTGCTCGAAAAAATGGAGCCGGACGAGTCCGCCGAAATTCTTCGTGACCTGGCCGATGATCACCGCGAATCTATCTTTAAGTCGATGGATGCAAAGGTCGCTCGCGAACTTCGCAAGCTCGTTTCGTTCGACGAAAAATTAGCGGGCGGAATCATGACGACGCACTTGTTGATTACGGTGGAAACCGACACGGTGGCGCATGCGCTGAAGTTATTGGTCGAGAACCGTGAGCGCGATATTTCGGATGGCGTAGTCGTTGTCGATGGCCGCGGCCGTTTGCTCGATCACATTCAAGTTGTGGAATTAGTCGCGGCGAAACCAACCGCTTTGTTGTCGACGCTGATCGGTGCGCCATTCCCCACCGCGGTCACGCCCGATACCAAGCTCGAGGATGTTGTCGAAGAATTCGGGAATAACCGTGGCTCTTCCATCATCGTTATCGACGAGAAGAGCAAGCCAGTTGGCCGTATTTTGGCGGATGACTTGGTTGACGCGCTGGCCGAGGAATCAGGCTATCGCGGCGCATCGCAAGGAAATGGTGTTCTCTCATGAGCGCAAAGTTAGAGTCAGAGAAGTCGAATTCAGCGAACAAGTCAGCGGCAAAGACCAGCAACAAAATACGAATTGGCGCCTTTCTCGCCGTAATGGGTCCAGGAATCATTGCTGGACTTTCAGATGATGACCCCGCGGGTATCACAACCTATTCGCAACTTGGTGCGCAATTTGCCTATCGAATGTTGTGGACCTTGGTTATTTCAACATTCGCTCTGATTCTGTTCCAGGATCTTGGCGCCCGGATTGGCGTAGTGACACGTCAAGGTTTGATTGGTCTGGTACGACAGAAGTATGGTGCGCGAGCTGGTTTGCTGGCTGTTGTCTCATTGGTCCTGGCGAATCTCGGCACGATGACCGCGGAATTTGCGGGTATCGCGACCGCGGGACAACTCTTTGGTTTCTCCAAGTACATCACTGTTCCGATTTCTGCGGTCTTGGTTTCGTTCCTTGTTTTACGCAGCTCATTTGCTCGAGTAGAGAAGGTCTTCTTCGTTCTCTCGGCCGTCTTCTTCGCATACGTCATCGCCGGGTTTATGTCGCATCCACATTGGGGTACTGCTCTGCATGGAATGGTTACACCATCGATGCCGCTAACGCACGATGCCGTATACATCGCGACCGCGACCTTGGGAACGACGCTTGCACCGTGGGGTCTGGCGTTCATTCAGTCCTATGCCGTGGATAAGCGCCTTACTCGCGATGATCTAAAACTCTTGCGTGTCGACGTATGGACCGGATCTTTATTGACGGGTGTAATCGGATTTTTCGTGATCGTGACCTGCGCCGCGACTCTTAACGCGCATGGCACCACAAACATCACGGATGCAGCACAGGCTGCTGCCGCGCTCAAGCCGCTTGCCGGAACCCTTGCTAAAGATTTATTCGCGGTTGGATTAATCGGAGCTGCTCTCTTAGCCGCTTCCATCCTGCCGTTATCAACCGCATACTCAATCACTGATTTGATGGGACGACCATCTGGCGTCGATGACAAGCTGGAAGAAGCCCCGCTCTTCTACGCCACCTTCGGCATTCTGACGGTTATTGCCGCGGTCCTGATTCTCATTCCTGGCGCTCCGCTCATCACGATTCTGATTGTGACGCAGATTCTCAACGCGGTTCTCTTGTTGCCACTCTTGTTGTATATGTATGGAATTTCAAAAGATAAGCGGTTGATGGGTGAATTTGCTGCCACCCGAAATATGCGCGGTATTTATCTCGCCATCATCGCCATCGTTGGCGTGTGCGTTGCCGCGATGCTCTGGTTTACCTTCTTCTAGAAAGCGGACCTTGCATGAGCATTGATGATCATTCGGCCCTGCCCAAAGGTAAAGACATTGGTTATTTAGCCCTGGGCGTGGTCGGAATCGGAACATCGGGGCCCGTTATTGCGCTCAGCACGATGCCGGTTCCGTCGTTGATTTTCTGGCGGAATCTGGGCGGCGCAATTGTGATGTCGCCTTTTGCACTGCGCGCGAAGGAGTGGCG
>DAIPLA010000021.1:0-14828 GCA_036769465.1 Candidatus Nanopelagicaceae bacterium | reverse complement strand
TTGAAATCGCTTCTGGTCAAGCCTTCTGCGGCACCAATTCCTACTGAGCCACTTCATCCGCGGGACTTGCTCAAGATATTTAGCTTCCAACGGCTCTGCGTTTTGATGTTCGTTTTTGGCGTCGGCGTTGAACAAGCTGCCTACGACTGGAGCATCTTGCTTGCTCACCAGGAATACCGGGTGCGCGCCTCAGTCAGCGCTCTCACCTTCTTTGCCGCTGTCGTTGGCATCATCATTGGACGCCGAACATTCCATCGGTTAACCGCGATTAGATCCGAGAAATATTGGATTCGTCTAGGTGGTCTTACCGGTGGCGGGGCTTTTATTGTTTTCACCCAAGGCGCGCATTTGATATCGCATTCGCATCGAATTATCGGATTTGTGATGCTCATCGCCGGCTTCGGCCTTGCTGGGCTCGGAGGTTCGTTCGCCGCACCAATGGCCGCCACGATTGCCAATCGCCGCTCTGGATTACCGTCAAGTCAGGTTGTGGCGATGTTGGGCCTTGCGACTAATACCTTGATGTTTCTCTCGCGCAATCTCGTCTCGTGGGTTGCGCAAGCAACTTCTATATCTACCGCGTTATGGATCCCAGGGCTATTTCTTATCGCCTTTGGCTTTATGAACGCCCTGGGGTCCGATCAACTAACTACATAACCAACAAGATAGTTGGCGCTTACGCCTTATCTTGCAGCTTGGATGGCCACCAGACCTTGGGACCAATGTGGTGCACAAGCGCCGGTACCAAGATTGAACGCACGAGCAAGGTGTCGAGCAATACGCCGAAACCAACCGCGAATCCGAGTTCTGCCAAGAATACGAGCGGCAGAATTCCCAACACGGTGAAGGTTGCAGCCAAGACGATACCTGCGGATGTAATAACTCCACCAGTGACGGTTACGCCCTTTGTCATACCGAACTTTGTTCCGTGCTTGATTGTCTCTTCGCGAACGCGAGTCATCAAGAAGATGTTGTAGTCAATTCCCAGTGCAACCAAGAACACGAAGGCGAACAACGGGAAGGATGAATCTTCTCCGGCGAAGTGGAAGATGTGATGGAAGACCAACGATGATGCTCCAAGGGTTGCAAGGAACGACATCACAACTGTCACCAATAACAGCAACGAAGCGAGGATTGAGCGAAGCAACAACGCCAAGATGATCGCGATCAGGAGCAGAATCACCGGAATGATGGTGCGCTGGTCGTGGCGAGTTGCCTGGTGAGTGTCGTAGTAGACCGACGTTGTGCCGCCGACCAACGAAGCCGAATCAACACCGTGCGCCGCCGCACGAATAGCAGGCATCATGTTGACCGCCTTGTCACTATCCGGTGCGTACGCAAGCGTTACATCCAACAAGACCTTGCCGTTAACAACCTTGACTGCCGGGTTTGGCTTTCCAGGAATGTAAGGAGTTTCAGGAAGTGGAACAACGCTGGTCACGCCAGGAATAGCACTCAACTTTGTCGTCAATGCTGGCGCATCGGCTGCGGTGACAACAATCTGAGTTGGTTGTCCCGAACCTGCTGGGAAGTAATTAGGAAGCAAGTTTTGGCCAATGACCGAGTCGGTCTTCTTGGTGAAGCCTTGTGATGTAGATAGGCCGTTTGCATGCAAAGTGGTCGAGAACGCGGCCAAGATGACCAAGATCAAACCAGAGACCGCCCAATACTTACGCGGGCTGCGCTCGGTTGCCTTCGCAACCTTCGACCAGACTCCACTCAGCTTTTCGTCAGCAGAATCAAACTTTGGACGCTTTGGCCAGAAAATCCAACGACCAAAGAGAACAAGCAACGCAGGCAACAAGGTAAGAATCGTGAACATTGAGGCGATGATGCCAATTGCTCCGACTGGTCCAAGACCGCGGTTATTGGTCAGCTGGCTAAGGAGAAGCACCAGCAAGCCCAAGGTAACGGTGCTACCCGAAGCAACAATAGGTTCAACGACTCCGCGCCACGCCTTCTTCATCGCAACAACGCGCGACTCGTGCAAATGCAACTCTTCGCGATAACGGGCGATTAACAAGAGAGCATAATCGGTGGCCGCACCAAGTACCAGCACCGAGAGGATGCCCTGTGACTGTCCATCCAAGGTGATGATGTTGTGCTTAGCGAGCTCGTAAATAACTCCGCCCGCCAATGAAAGCGCCATCAGCGCAGAGAAGAGCGGAAGGATCCACAAGATTGGTGATCGATAAACGATGATCAGAATGAGCGAAACGACTAAACCGGTGGTCAACAGCAACGATGAATCGATGCCGCTAAATGAATCAAAGAGATCGGCAAAGAGCGCTCCCAGGCCGGTGGTATGCGTGACAAATCCGTTAGCGGTGGCGTACTGATTCGCGTAATAACGAATTGTTGTAATAACTGCTGGCAATACCGGCTTCTTATTCGGCAACTGGTTGCCGGCGGAATCCGAGCTGAGCGGAATATTTGCCAAAATTGCATCGTTCTTAGCCGATGGGAAGGCGCCAATCTGTGCGCCGGTAGCCAAATAATTCGAGAGCGGAATCGATACCGACTTACCCGATGAATCCTTAACGAGTTGGCCGTTCTTATCGACCAAGTCCTTGGTAGCGAGGCTTTGGGCAAATACATTCGCGCTCGCAACTTTCGCGGGCGTCACGCTGCCGATAAAGAGAACCAAGGTTGGAAATTGCTTAAATGCGTCCTTCGCCGCAAAGGTGTTGATCGCGGTCGATGCGCGACTCGACTCCGAGCCATCTGGCAAGAATTTTGAGTTGTCATTCTTCTGAACAGTGGACAAGCTTCCGAAGAGCGGACCCACGACGCCGCTGATCATTAGCCAGGCCAGGGTTACCACCGAAGCGATAACGATAAATTTGCGATGGCCCTTTGGGCGCTTGCCGGTTTCGAGATGTGCTGTTTGAGTCATGCGCCGAGTTTAACGGCGAACTCGATTTCTTTCTCTGGCAGAGCGCGTGGAGGGCCGCTTTTCATCACCATGATGCATAAAATTCACCCATGAATTCAGCGCTGCACATGGTCATCATCATCGCGGCTGCTTTCTGCGCATTTGCGTGGGTTGCATCCCTTTTCACCGGCGATACCTCATGGGTAGACCGCGGCTGGTCAATCGTTCCAGCCGTTTATGTCTGGGTCTTCACCGCCCACGCCCATATGCATAACGCGCGCCTCAACTTAATGGCGGCGGTTGTGACCTTGTGGGCCATTCGCCTCACCTTCAACTTCGCTCGCAAGGGCGGTTACACCGGACTCGAGGATTATCGCTGGCAGGTCTTGCGCGACAGCATGAACAAGTGGCAGTTCCAACTTTTCAATTTCTTTTTTATTGTCTTGTATCAAAACTTCATTCTCGTTCTGATTGCACTGCCGGCGTTAACCGCTTACGAGCACCAGGGCAACAAATTCGGTGCGTGGGATGTAATCCTCGGCGCACTCTTCCTAGTCTTGCTCCTTGGCGAAACTATCGCTGATCAGCAACAGTGGAACTTTCAAAGCAAAAAATATGCGGATATCGCCGCGGGCAAAAAGCCAGAGTCTAACTTTGTAACGTCAGGATTATTTTCGATCTCTCGCCACCCCAATTACTTCTGCGAAGTCGCGCAATGGTGGGTGCTCTTCCTCATCGGCGCTCATGCCGCGGGCAGCCTGAACCAGTGGACTGTCGCTGGCGCGGTGTTGCTAACTATTCTCTTTGTCGGATCGACCGATTTCACAGAGAAGATCACGCTCTCGAAGTACCCGGAGTACGCGGAATACCGTCGCACCACCGCAGCAGTCATCCCATTTCTGAAGTTCCGGCGGTAATAATCTCGGCGGTAAGATAGCCGCATGGAGTTGCAAAAGGTCATCTTGTATTACGGCTTCGCGCCGTTGCATGACCCGGAAGCGGTCAAACTCTGGCAGAAGCATCTCTGTGAGACCCTAAATCTCAAGGGCCGGATTCTTATTTCGAAGCACGGAATTAATGGCACGCTCGGCGGCGATATGTCTGCTTTGAAAAAGTACGTCAAAGCGACCAAGGGCTATCCACATTTCAAGAAGATAGATTTCAAATGGTCTGATGGAACCGGAAATGAGTTCCCTCGCCTTTCCGTCAAGGTCCGTCCAGAATTAGTCGCCTTCGGTCATCCCGATGAAATTAAAGTTGACGAGAATGGCGTTGTCGGCGGCGGAAAGCACCTCAAGCCGTATCACGTAAACAAATTAGTCAAAGAGCGCGGCGATGACGTGGTCTTCTTCGATGGCCGCAACTCATTCGAAGCGAAAATCGGAAAGTTTAAGAACGCAATCGTCCCTGATGTTTCTACCTCACACGATTTTGTCGCTGAAATTGAGAGTGGCAAATACGACCACCTGAAAGAACGGCCAATTGTCACCTATTGCACGGGTGGAATCCGATGCGAGATTCTCTCGACCGTGATGATTAATCGCGGATTTAAAGAGGTTTACCAAATCGATGGAGGCATCGTTCGATACGGCGAGAAATACCGCAATCAAGGTCTGTGGGAAGGGTCGCTATATACCTTCGACGGTCGCATGGCGGTCGATTTTGCCGAGGATGTAAAGACAATCGGCGAATGCGAAAAATGTGGTTCTGCCACCAAGCAGTTCTATAACTGTGCCGATGTCAGTTGTCACGACCTGATTCTTCTCTGTGATGCATGCTCCACGGCCGATGGTGCGCGCGCGTGCACTCACGACAAAAATCGCAATCGCGATTCCGAACTCATTGGTTAGCCGAAACGCTCGCACGTTCCGCTCGCTAGCCCTTCCGCTAGTCATGAGCGTGATCGCAGTACTTGCACCATTCATTGCGACAGCTGCTCATGCGGATGACACTGGTACGGCGACCACTCCAGTCCTCTCGCCCGCGGGCGCGGGTCCAGCTGGGCACATTTTGGGCTTGGATATTTCTCGGTACCAGCACACCCCAAATTCCAATCCAGCAAAATCAAACGCCATTAATTTCGCGCAGATGTATAACGCAGGGGTGAGATTTCTTTACATCAACGGCGGAAATTCGATTGATAAGGCGGATCAACTCGCGGCCGGTTATTACGCCAAAGATCATGCTGCAGCACAAGCCGCCGGATTGCTGACTGGTTTCTACTACTACGCGCATATGCCAAACACTCGAGAGTCATCGATTGTGGTGCGCAATGCGCACAACCAGGCGCTGAAGGTCATTAATCGAATTCAGGGTCAAGGGGGATTGACGGCACAGGACATGCCAATTGCGTTGGACCTCGAGACGTCGTGCATTCGACAGACGGTATTTGGAATTTGTTTACGGAAAATGAGCAAGACCTTGGTTACCGAATGGACCACTACATGGTTGTCAGACATCAAAGCGGCCACCGGGCGGACCCCGATTATTTATTCGTATCTCTCTTTTCTTACCACCGAAGTTGGCAATAACTCCACGATTGCACAATCAGCGCTTTGGATTTCAACCGCGGGGATTAATCCAGCGACCGCAGGTGCCACACCCGCTGCCAAGAAAAGAAAGGGCGGAAAGTGTTACACCAGTGCGTGGATGGATTCTTCATGCAATCTCCATTGGACGATGTGGCAGTACAGCTCGGGTGGTTCCGGCAAGAGTTACGGATTAGCGGGCGGCAAGGTCGACCTCGATATTTTTGTTGGTGATGACGCGACTTTAACCGCCTTCGCCGCGGGCCAGTAGCATTCACCTATGAGAAAGCCACATGTGCATGGCAGCGCGCGCGAGCGTTTTCTCGAAAAGGCGTGGGCGTGGACCATCGTTCTGTATAGCGTCTGTGCCACCTATGTTGTCTATAAAACGCTGACCAAATATGGCGCGAATGCAATTGTGTATTTCATCATTGATATACCCACGTCGTGGTTCTACGGCATCGCAACCGCGCGATTAGTCGTGACCGCCGTCAAGCGGGATTGGAAACCGGCGCGCTATTGGGCGTTGTTGGCGATTATTAACTTTGCGATCCCACAGGCGTACATCATTTATTACGCCAAGAACGCTTCAACTTTGGTCTACGAGATTGTTATCGCGGTTCTGACTGTCATCACGATCGTGTCGTTTGCCAGCGTCGGCGTCCAGATTCGAAAGAAGTGGAAGAGCGACCAAGAAAGCGACTCAGAAAGCTAATTTCGTTGTGCGCCGCGCGGCTCCAAACGAATGTTGGGCATCTCCGGTGCCGGAATACGAGCGCCCAGTGCATCCGAAAAAATGGGGTAACTCTCGTTTCCATTCTGAAGGCTTGATTGCCAGCGTTCGCGCATGGCGACGATTTCTTCCTGCGTGCGGCCGATAAAGTTCCACCACATCAAAATTTCTTCCTTAAAGGGTTCTCCGCCAATCAACAGAAGACGGGCGGGCGAGGCCGATTCAATTTTTATAATGGTTGAACCAACATTCAGATAGCGCAGCGCGCCACGAGCCACGTGTTCGCCACCGATTGTCGCATCGTCACCGTCCAGGACAAGAACTCCATATTCGAAATCTGGGCGCACCGGAATGTCAACGGATGCCGCCGTGCGCATCGAAATTTCGGCACCAACGAGCGGAGAAAAAGTCGCGGCGGTCGATTGGTGGCCCGCCACCTCCCCCATCAGTAATCGAACGCTCGTGCCGTGAATTTCAAATTGAGGAAGATCTGCGTGATGCGAAAAAGTTGGCACCATATGCCGTGCGTTTTCAGGAAGAGCGATCCATAGCTGAACCCCATGAAGATTGCTTTCCGCGGCCTCGACAACAAGTGAAAGCTCGGAATGCGCAATGCCGCGACCCGCGGTCATCAGGTTTAATTCGCCCGGGTTAATTTCCTGAACACTGCCGATTGAATCGCGATGTTCAACTCGACCTTCGATGAGCCACGTGACGGTTTGCAAGCCAGTGTGAGGATGCGCCGCGATGCTCATGCCAGCTTCATGAGCCTCCGCGGTTGTTATGGGGCCGTAGTGATCAACAAAGCACCAGGCGCCGATCATTCGCACATCGCGATGAGGAAGAGTGCGACGAACCTCGATTCCGGTCCGAGGCGTGAGTTTTACTGACCGTGGTGTCAGAGTTGCCGCGCTGATGGTCATGGGGAAAACCTACGCGTCTTAGGCCCTCGGCGCTCATCGCCACCTCGGCCGATTAGACTGCGGGTGTGATTGAGTATGACGAGGATGAAGAGTTTGATGGCGATGAAGCCGTCACTCGCCGTCGCTCGCGCCGATTCAAGCTTTCGGTTGGCGCGCTTCTCATCTTGATCGCGGGCCTAGCCACAACCGTGGCCGCAAACATCTCCATCAACAGCAAGAAAAATACCGAATTCGGTCAAGGTATTTTCTCGGTCAAGGCCTGCGATTCTTGGATTGGTGTTTCACTTCTGCCGTCTGCCACACAACCCGACAGCAATATCTATGTGCAGCAAATTCGTTTTTATGGTTTGGATGCAATCGCCTGCCAAGGAACGAACCTGCAATTACAACTCTTTAAGAGTGGTCAGACGCTCCCCCTCGATTTATTCAAGGATGTAAATGGTGCAAACACCAACCGAGTCCTGTTGCATATCGGAACCGGCGTGACGCAATCCACGCGGTGGAGCGCTATCACGTTGATTAATGGCGCCGGTACAAACATCGGCCAGATGGACAACTACGAATTCATTTCGTACGACTCAAGCAACGGAACCTACACGTGGGCGATCTGGTCTCAAGGTAACCCACCTCTTGCAAAGTCTTCGGACGTAAATAGCGTCGTGCTGCAAAGCACGAGTTATTAAGTCGCGTAAGAAGCCCAACTCATCGCCCGCATCCGCAGGATTCGTCTACCCTTTTTCGGGGCGCTCCTTTTCATCGCGGCAACCTCAATGGCGTTCGCCACGATTACGGCGGTCCCAGCACACGCCGACAATATGTCGGGGATTTTTACGCAAGCGCCGGGCATCGTCTCTATTGCACGCACTGACGCCACATCAATCACGGTCACTTTCACGCCGGCCTCCGACCCCAGCGTCAATGCGTACACAATCATTCTCGACAACGGTGCCCCGGCTGTTAATAACGCCGTCAGCCCCCAACTCATCACAGGATTGACGCCAGACACCACGTACTCGGTTCAGGTCTATGGATCCAATGGAGTTAATACCGCGTCGAATATCAACAACACAATTTATTTGCCTCCGCTTGCACCCAACACCGATTCGGCGCTTAATTTCACTGGCACGGGGCAATACGCATGGGTTGCAGATTCGTCAAAGGTGGATTTCAACGACACCTTTACCGCGGAAGCTTGGATTAATCCGGCCACTGGATGCGCAACAACGACCTGCGTAATTTTCAACAAAGGCAACTCGGTCACGCTGGCGCTGGTGAATAACCAGATTGAATACGAAATCGATGGCAATGGAAGTGCGCCCACGTCGCCCACGTGGGGGTTTGTCGCGACAGGGATATCGGTCGTGGACGGGCAATGGCAGCACATAGCGCTGCAAAAGTCGGTGGCGGGAAGTTCGAGTTCAGGTGTAACCGTTTATATCAATGGGCAGAATGTCTTTACTGGTACCTCTTATAACTGCACTTCTGGGTGTACCAGTACGGTTTCCAATACTTCGCGCGCGCTGACCATCGGTGGTTTACAAGACACGACCACCGCCGAAAGCGGCAAGTTTCTTGGTGCAATCGATGAGTTCCGGCTTACCAACGTCGCCTTTGCTGATTATGCACAGGCGTACGACATGCAGAATTACAGCGATGCCTTTGGTGGCGAGCAATTGCACTATGACTTCAACGAAGGCGCAGGTAGTGCTTTATACAATCGTTCGTCAAGCGCGAATGGGACAACAGATCTCTCGGTCGTGGGGTCTCCTGCGTGGATTAGCTCCGCCACAACATCCGTAGTGAACAAGGTTTATACCGAGACATTTCGACGACCGTACTTAACCTCGTACGGTGGGTGGTATGTCCCTGCGGGTGTAAGTGCGATTAATGAATTAATCGTTGCAGGAGGTGGCGCAGGCGGTTTCGGTGATTCCAACAATAACTGGGCAGCAGGAGGTGGTGGTGCCGGTGGTTTCGTCAATGACACCGCAACGGTTACACCAAGTACTTTCGCAACTCTTTATGTCGGTATGGGTGAATTCCCCTCTTTGAGCGCGTGCGCAAACTCGGCCGCAGCTGGCCAGAATTCGCAGTTCAATGACGCGCAGATGTCTGGTGGCGGACAAGGTGGCTGCGAAGTAAACATTTCTACTATTTATGCACCCACATCCGGTGGATCTGGCGGTGGTGGACAGGCGCAAACGAGCAACGGTCGCAACACTGCAATCGGTGCCACTGCGAGTGACCCAACGCGCTTTGGTCATGCCGGCGGCAAGGGCGTTGCAGCCAACGATGTTACTTGGGGTTCTTATGATCAAGCAGGTGGTGGCGGTGGTGGCGCAGGCGCGGTTGGCGGCAATGGCGTGCAAGGAACGATTGTCTCTGATGCAACGAAGGTGGCTGGTGCAGGTGGAAATGCTGGAGATGGCGGCGCGGGCTTAAGTTCGACAATTTCAGGATCGACGGTTTGGTACGCCGGCGGAGGCGGTGGAACTGTTCGCGCAACACAAGGAACCGCTGGGTCGGGCGGCACCGGTGGCGGAGGAAATGGTGGAATCAAAACCGTTTCCGCGATTGATGGAACCGCGGGCACTGGTGGCGGAGGAAATGGTGGAATCAAAACCGTTTCCGCGATTGATGGAACCGCGGGCACTGGTGGCGGTGGCGGTGCAACAAGCAACGACTTTACTTACGCCGGTCAGGGTGGCTCGGGTGTAATTATTTTGCGATGGACTCAACCACTGCTTCCGTTGATTATCACGGCAAAAAACACTTCGGCTACGTACCCGAACAGTCCTGCCGCATCAGAGACATTCACGGCATCGGGAAATCCGAATTCTGGTGAAACGTTCACAGTCTCGTACACATTCCGACAGAGCGGATCAACGGTTCCCTTTGCAGCGCTCGTTCCGGGCACATACACGGTTACTCCATGTATCACGTCTTCGTCAGGTGGCTCGGTTTCATCCGGGTGCCAACTTAGCGATTATTCGAGCGTCACGTATGCAACGGGAACTTTCAATTACTACAAAGAGGCGCGCACCAACTTTCTTATTGCCAATTCACCGTCTGCGCCTCACGCAAGTCTTACCGGAATTTTTGGCGAAACCAACACCCTTTATGTGACCGGCACTAATCCAGGACCCGATACGTCGACCTCGACAATCACATATTCGCTGATTTCTGCGGGATCCGATACCCAATGCGTCATGACGATTGATTCCACCGGACCACATATTTATGACGCAGATTCTGGAATGGATCCTGGATATTGTTTCGTGACCGCGACGATTGCCGCATCGACAAATTACTTGATGGCGAGCGATACGCAGACGGTTCTCTTTCACAAAGCGGTACTAGTTGTTCCCATTCAGGTTGCCCTAGCCGGAAATAATGTCATCTTTATCAGTAGCGGGCCAACACCATTCACTGAACCGATTCCCGTGACCGCGTCCGACTCGTCGACGACGACAACGACTCCCTCGATTTCTTCAATCGCAATAAGTGGATCATTCCTCACGAGCGAAATAATCACGCTACAGGGTTCTGGCTTTTGGTCGCCCGGAATAAATGACATCGCCTCGCTCTTCGGGAGTAACACGCCAATCAGCAATGGCTATCTAACAGTTGTCACCAGCACTAATCCGCAAACCATCACCCTTTCGATCCCAGCTATATGGTTTACGAACAATGGCTTTACAAATGCTGGCGCAGATATCGGCCATGTATTGATTGAAACGCCCTCGGGTTTCGCTCTGTCGATAGGCACCTTCGTCATTAAGTAATAAGGCGCGGCGGCTCAATCTCCCCTATAAATAGACCCTAGGTATCCCCTGGGCTAAACTCTGGGTCCAATGCTTTCACGCCTGATTCGCCCGGGATCCTTGCTGTCGCAACGCACCAGCAAGACGCTGCTCTTTGGGCTCATGTCGGGATTCATTCAAGCTGTTTTCGCGGTCGCGCCTGTTTTTGTTCCGAGTGCACACGCTGTTTCGCAATCTTTTGGTTGGTCCGCATCCGGACCACAAACGTTCACAGTTCCCCAAGGCGTCACATCGATCACGTTAACGATGACGGGCGGTGAAGGTGGTTGGGGTGGAACCGACTCATTCAACGGTGGAAAGCCAAGCTACGTCGGTCAAGTAACAGGAACAATTTCAGGGCTCACACCTGGCCAAACAATCACAATTGCGGTTGGTGGCGGAGGTAACAACGGTGATGGTTGCGTGGGAATAACTTCTGGCAACAAATGGGCGGGCAACGGCATCGGTGGCATTAATGACTTTAACGGACCATTCGATACCACAACCGGAATATTTAATGGCGGCACTGGCGGAGAAGCTGGCGAGACCGGATGTTCGGGCGCAGGTGGTGGTGGAGGTGCAGCAACCGTTGTTGTTCTGGCTGGAGGTCAAGAGATAGTTGCAGGCGGTGGTGGCGGTGGTGGTGGCGGAAACGCGCAACAACTCTTTGATCAAGAAACCGGCTTTCCCAATTCTGAGACATCAACTTCAAGCTTTGTAACAACACAAAGTTCGGGAGCAAGCGGCGGAACGCTCGTCGGATCCGACGGCGGTGGTAACGGCGGTGGAGGTGGCGGCTGGTTCGGCGGCGCCGTCCATGCACAATCTCAAGTGTCCGGCACTGAGTACACGGGTTGGGGTGGATATGCAGGAGCTAACCGAATCCCTTCTGGCTATTCCGGCTTAAGTGCTACGTATGTTGCGTCAACAATGCAGCTTGATTCTTCAAAGTGTCACCAACTTCAGGCGCACGCATACGTCACCGGTGAGACTAAATACACATCTGGTGGTGGAAACCCCATTCCGAACATCGCGACCAATTCAAACGCTGGTTGCGGATCGGATGGCGCGGTAACTATTTCTTATGCTCCAAGCGTTTCTATTTATCAAACAGATTCAAACACTGTCTACGAATCAGCTACTGCGGGAGCAACTGGAGAAACCATTAGTGGAACGAATGGCACATCCCCAAGCATCGTTCCAAATGGAAGTTATCAACAAGTAAATACAAGTGGCTTAGCAAAAGGTAATTACTTGGGTTATGCCACCGATACAAATGGTACGTCTGCTGCAAGTAGCAACTCCGTCACAATAGGAACGGCCTGCGGATCCCAATCCTTCACTGGCAATTACATAAATTTATCGGCAGCAAACACCAATTACGGTGGCGGTAACCCCGGGTATTGCAATCTTCAATTCTTGGCAGGATCCGGAACGTGGACCGTTCCGTCTGGCGTTAATGCACTCCATGCAGTGGTTGTTGGCGGTGGCGGTGGCGGCGCGGAAAACAATGGCGGTGGTGGATCTGGCGGACAGGTCGTCGATAGCGTCACGTATGCAGTAACACCTACGAACGGAATTTCGCTTTCGGTCGGAAATGGTGGAAGCGGCGGAGCAACGCCGGGTAATAACGCGACTAATGGAAGTTCGGGAGCATCCAGCTCCTTCGGAACGCTAACCGCAAGCGGTGGAAATCCAGGATTAAGTGCAGCCGCAGCGGCAGGCGCGTCCGTCAACACTGGTGCCAATGCAGGTGCTGGTGCAGGAGGCCATGGATCCGTAACTATCGCCACTTCGGCAGCAGCGGGTGCAAACGGTGTAACGGTTTCGCTTGCAGGTACCAACCTAACTCTCGGTGGTGGCGGAGGCGGCGGTACGTGGAATAGCTCCTCAGCGAGTTTGCGTGGCGGTTCCGGAGGAAATGGTGGTGGCGGCACTGGCGCGACTCAAATAGAAACAAGTACGCCATACGCATGCGTACCTGGCTCATCACAATCGTGCCCCGGAACGTCTGCTTGGTCGATCAAGCAATTAACGGGAACAAATACAAATGGTTTGTACTGGGTGACGATTAACGGCACCGCTACGCAGGTATACGCCATCATGGATTCGACAGTGGACGGTGGCGGTTGGATGCTGGCCATGAAGGGCGCAAACGGGGGTACTTCATTTACCTACAGCGCCAATTACTGGACTGATACATCGACACTCATACCAACCGCAGAGCAAAGTACAGGTCCAGGTCCTATTGAAACTAAGACAGCCATGCCTGCCTTCACAAATAATTCGATTGGCACGCAGGCGACCCCTGACAATGCTGATGCAAAGTACAACGTTTTCAATTACGCCGTATCGAATCAATTTCTGACACTCTTTCCAGATGAAACTAATACGTTGGGCGGAAAATTTACTGGATCTACTTATCCATACGGATACACCTGGGAAGATTATGACACCGGTACCGTGCAATTCGGTGGCACTGGAGCGCCAACTTCCTATGTCCAACCTTTTCAGAGCGCGACCGTAGACCTTTCAAAAATTACGCCGTCTGTGGGATCTGGTTGTGGTTTTGGTCCTTCAACGCTTCAAAAGATTTTTAGCTCGACACAAAACTGTTTGATTCGTCAAGTAAAACCAACTTATGATTCTGGTGAGCCAAACTATTCTGTAATTGGTAACCATGTATTTGCGTCAGAACCTTATATCGATTTTTACGGCTTTAACCATTATCCCGGCGTTAGCGGGACTAATGGCGTCCTCACAAATGCTGCAGTACGTCTTGGAGTTGGATTTAACGAAAACTCCAATTATCAATGTAACGTCGGTGGAAGTATTACGGTTTATTGCGATGATTACTCGGACGATGTTCAAGGTGGAATTGGTATGCGTTCTACTACTTATGAGGCTGGCAACTCGGATGGCTGTTGTGAATCAGGTGGTCAAACGGCACCGCAAATATCAATGGCCTTTGAGCTCTACATACGTAACACCTCTGAAGCAATCACCGCGGTCAACAACTTCGCGGGTAACGCAGGCGTACCTGGACTACCTAATACCGGAGGTGGTGGCGGAGGTGGTGCAGCGTATGCAGGATACGGCGGCAACGGTGGTTCGGGAACGGTCTACCTGACGTACATCATTCCACCAACACATTCACCTCCGAAAACCGACACCACTACAGCTGGACTCACCTACACATTCACGGATTCGGGTACCGCAGCAAGTGGATTGACGCGCTCGTATGTTTGGCAGAAATCCACTGATACGGGAACCACGTGGTCGATCGTACAAACTGGGTCGAGTGCTTCGTACACAACACCAGTCCTGGATACATCCACCAGCGGTTCTAGGTATCAATATCGAGTAATAGTTACTGACACCGATACCAACAGCGACCAATCATCGGATACATCGACCACTTTTTACTTGAACATCAATCCGAAGATTGCGTTGACTCAAAACCAATACCCGGTCTCGACCTACGGCTCCGCTGCGGTTGACTCCTACACAGCGACCTACGGAACCGGAACCAAGACTTTCACCTACGCGTCACCAACGTCCTCAAAGATCACCGTTGATTCAACGACTTCGCTGACAACCAGCACGATTAACTTCCGCATCGATTCCGCAACACCGGTGGGTACTTACTTCGAGACAATCACGGCTACCGACTCCGTAAGTGCGATTACCAGCGAAACCATCACAATGACGGTAAATAAAGCGCCATCGTTCTTGGTCACTGAAACTCATACCGTGGGCACGTACTACTACACCGGCTTACCGCTGGTTGATACCCCAACCTTCTATACAACCGGCATGGTGAATAACGAAACCGTTTCGGTGACTAGCTATTCATGGTCCGGCACCAGTTTCGCAGGCGTCTCGTATTCCTCGACATCTCCCCCAACGAGTGCTGGTCAGTATCGCGCAACACCGCAAACAATCAGCCTCGGAGCGTTCGTCAAC
>DAIPLA010000020.1:0-14844 GCA_036769465.1 Candidatus Nanopelagicaceae bacterium | reverse complement strand
TACCGGCGCAGTCACCGACGTTGTCACCGACGTTGTCGGCGATGGTCGCGGCGTTGCGAGGGTCATCTTCGGGAATGCCTTGTTCGACCTTACCGACCAAGTCGGCGCCGACGTCAGCAGCCTTCGTGAAGATACCGCCGCCCACGCGCATGAACATCGCGAGCATCGCGGCACCGAAACCGAAGCCTTCGAGTACTGATGGTGCATTTTCCTTGTAGATAATCACAACGAGTGAGGCGCCGAGGAGACCGAGGCCGACGGTTGTCATACCGACAACGCCACCGGTGCGGAATGCGATCTTGACCGCGTTCTCGGATGAGTTCTGGCGAGCGGCTTCGGCGACGCGAACGTTCGCGCGCACGGCGAGCCACATGCCGTTATATCCAACGGCGGCGGAGAAGAGCGCACCGAGAAGGAAGAAGATGGAGCGGCCGATGCGGATCGACATCAGGCTGTGGCCCATATCGTCGTGCGCAGGCAACGCAAAGAGGAGGAAGAAAACTACGGCGACAAAGACGGAGAGCGTCTTGAACTGTCGGTTGAGATACGCGGCCGCGCCTTCTTGGACGGCGCCTGCGATCTCCTTCATCTTGTCCGTGCCTTCGTCGGCGGCCAGGACCTGGGCGCGGAGCGCGTAGGCAATAGCGAGCGCCACGAGGCTGATAGCCAGGACGATGTATGTGTACGTCAGGTTAGAACCACTGACATGGACCAGATTGGACACTAAGAACTCCTTTGGGTGTTCATCGTTGGACACGTTGCCGAGAAGGTTACACACACCCCTGGGCGGTATTACAAATAAATAGGTATGAATTTCTTCTCCACAGGGCTGTTCTGAGCGGGGAGGGCGGGGTTTTCAACCGTCATGGGTACCCTGACTCCCATGAGTTTTGTGAACCTGGCTTCTGTCCTTGGATCCAACTACGCCCTCGTCATCGCCTTCGGCATTCTCTTCCTCGAGACCGCCTTGCCGTTGATCATCGGCCTGCCCGGCGACACCCTGTTGCTGACGGGCGGCGTTATCGCCGCAGGTGCGTCCAAGGATGTGACGGTTCACCACTTCAATGTGACCGAATTAGCGATCGGCGCATTCTTCGCCGCCGCGATCGGATCACAGATCGGTCATTACTTGGGGTGGACCTTCGGCGTGAAGGTATTCAACAAACCAGAGTCAAAGATTTTCTCGGCCGAGAAGTTATTGGTCGCCGAGAAGTATGTGACCAAGTACGGCCGCGGTAAGGCGATCATCTTGGGTCGCTTTGTTCCAGTGGTGCGTGGATTGATTAACCCCGCCTGCGGAATGATCAAGATTCCGTTCAAGGTCTTTGCGTATTGGAACGTTATTGGTGCGATTATCTGGACTCAGTCATTGGTCTGGATTGGTTTTGCTGCCGGCAAGACTTTTGCCTCGTTTATTCAGAACAATCTGACCAAGATTGTTTTGCTGGTTGCTGTCTTGACGATTTTGCCGCTGGCGTGGGAAATCTTTAAAGAGTGGCGTTCACGCAAGCACTTGTCGTAGCTGATTAGCCACGAGCGACAATGTTGATGGGTTCTTTGCCTTCCGCCAGAAGTCGAAGCTGAGATTCCACTAGTTTTTTGCCGCGAGACTCAAAAGCGGTTGAATCTCCGCCGACGTGGGGCGAGATGATGCAGTTTTTCGCCTTCCAGAGCGGATGATCAGAGGGTAATGGTTCGGGATCGGTGACATCCAAGCCCGCGTAGAGGCGATCAGCATTTAATTCCGCGATCAGTGCATCGGTATTGATAATGCCACCGCGCGCGACGTTCACAATCAAGGCGCCATCCTTCATCAACGCGAGGCGGCGGGCGTCAAACATTCCGCGTGATTCATCGTTGAGCGGCAAGACAAGAAAGACGATATCGGTGTTGGGAAGGTGCGCATCCAGTTCGGAAATCGTGCGTGATCCGTTAGAACCGCTACGCGAGTACATCGTTATTTCAACGTCGTATGGTTCGAGATAGCTTTTTAATGTCGAGGCAATGGAGCCAGCGCCAATAATTCCGATAGCACTGTCATTAAAGGATGGGTAGCGAACGTGCACCCAATCACCATTACGTTGAGCGTTCGCAAAATCGGCAAAGCCCCGTCGAGATGCAATCGCAAGTCCCATCGCCAACTCTGCCGTCGACGCATCATGAACCCCGCGTGCGTTACATAAAACTACGCCGGGCTTGAGATAAGCGATGGCATCATCAAATCCGGCGTTCGGTACTTGTAAATATTTAAGGTTGTTCATTCCGCGCGAATACTCGAGCGCCTGCTTGCCACCCATGTATTGCGGAACATAAAAGGAGATATTAGAAAGATCGGAAGAATCTAGCGGCGTTGACTTCGGGGTGAGACTAGTGAAACCCTCGGGTACTTCAAGGTCTTCCCATTGTGACCAGACGACGTGGCTCATAGCTCAATCAACACTTTGCCAGAAAGTTCAGAATTCTTCGCCATTTCAAATCCCGCAATTGCATCGTCGATACTAAATGTGTGAGTAATGACTTGTTCGAGCGATGGATTATTGGCGAGCAGGGCAATCGCGTCATCAATCTCGTTGTTGAAACGGAAGGTGCCGCGAAGCTGGACTTCTTTGCTGACTAATGAGGCGAGTGCAATTGGTTGATCTCCTGCAGGCAACATTCCCACCTGAACAACTACGCCTGCACGGCGCACTGCGTTAAGCGCGGCGCTGATTGCACGTGGAACGCCTGAGCATTCCAACACAACATCAAATTCTTCAACCGGTAGCGGTGTTTCCGTGACCTTCACGGTCGCATGTGCACCCACACCATGAGCGCGATGCAGTGGTCCATCTAAGACATCGGATGCGGTAACAGAGGCCGCGCCTAATAACTTTGCAGCCGCTGCGGCAAGTAGTCCAATCGGACCTGAACCCGAAACAAGCACCTTTTTGCCCTCAACACCACCGGCAATATTGATCGCGTGAATTCCAACGGCTAGCGGCTCCGCCAGCGCCGCGCCTTTTAATGAAATCGATGCCGGCAAGACGCGAATCATCGAACGTTCAACGATCATGTATTCGGTCATTGCGCCTTGGGTATGCGGATTGGTCGACGCGCTGCCCAAATAACTTCCTCGCGGCCATAAATGTGGTCGGTCGGAGATTTCCGACAAACGAGTACCAAAACGCGCGGGATGAATCGCTACACGCGTTCCGGGTTGCAATTCACCACTCGGATCAGCATCAACCGTTCCTGAAAGCTCGTGACCAGGAATCAACGGCTCCCTCACAACGAAAGCGCCGTTTGCGCCTTCGAAGTAATAGTGAAGATCAGAACCGCACACTCCTACAAAGGCAACCTTGATGCGAACCTGGCCCGCTTGCGGTTCTGGAACTTCTTCGTCCGTGATCGCCATCGCGAGCTTTCCGTTAATTTTCAAGGATTTCATCGTGTGCGCCAATCTATTGCTACTTAACTCGACGTTCGATTTCACGGATGATGGCGCTGTGGTCTAAATCGCCATCGCCATTCTTTACTAAATCGGTAAACAATTCGGTCACAACGCTTGTCACTGGCAACTCGACGCCAGTGGCTATGGCACTTTCCAACGCGAACCTCAAATCTTTAAGTTGGAATTTGGAAAATCCGCCCGGTGTGAAATCTCCCGATTCAATCTTCTCGCGCTTGATCTGAAGGGCCTGCGAATTTGCAAGGCCGCCCGACAATATGTCGAGTACCGCGTGGGCATCCAAGCCAGACTTTCGAGCGAGTGTGACCGCTTCACCGAGCGCGGTAAGCGTTATGGCGACAACAACCTGATTACACGCCTTCGTTAATTGACCTGACCCGACTGGACCAAGCAATCGAATGGTTTTGCCGATTGCTTGAAATATGGGGAGCAATTCTTCGTAATCGGATTGTTCGGCGCCAACCATGATGGAGAGCGTTCCGTTAATTGCTCCAACATCGCCACCGCTCATAGGCGCGTCAACAACGCGAATCTCTTTCGCCGATAGCTCCTCCGCGAGATCAACCATCGCGACTGGGGACACGGTACCCATCACAACGAGAAGCGTGCCTGGATTGAGCGTCAAACCGTTTGCGATTACTTCGCGAACCTCTTTAATGTCCGGCAGAACGGTCAAAATAATAGGTGCGGATACGACGCTGAGATTGGCGGCGCGTGATGCTCCCGCCTCAACCGCTTTGAGTATCGACGGTTCACTTCGGTTCCACACTTCGGTGGTGATTCCTGCCTTTACAAGGTTTCGCACCATGGGCAATCCCATGACGCCCAAGCCAATTACCGCTACTTGCTTCTCGCTCATTTTTTAAATCGTTCCAGCTTTGCGAGAAATTGAGGATTCTCAAGAACTTCTTTATTAACAACAAATTGTGGGATTTCGCCTCGGCTTATTGATTTGATGGATCCGAGCGAGCTGGTTCCCATACCCCATGCCAATTCGTCGGTCCATGCGATGTTGTGTGGGGTCACAACAACATTTTCCATAGAAAGAAGTGGGTTGTTCGCTTGAGGTGGTTCGGCTTCAAATACATCCAAGCCAGCCCCAGCAATTTTTTTATTTTGCAGGGCGGCAATGAGCGCGGCTTCATCAACAATCGGTCCGCGCGAGACGTTGATCAAAAATGCGGATGGCTTCATCTGAGCAATCTTCTCGGCGTTTATCAGATGGTGCGTGTCAGGAGTTAGCGTTGCCATCACCACAACAACGTCACAACGCTGCATCAACTCATCCAAACTTACGAGCGTCACGTTATGTGGCGTCGCATCGTCTTGTGTTTTCCAGGGATCAAACGACAATCGCGTGCAGTCAAATGGCGATAACAATCGAAAGAATTCTGTACCGATATTTCCAAAGCCAACGGTGCCTACGGTTTTGCCATTTAATCCTGTGCCCAAACCATTACTGAGCCGTTCACTCCAACGGTTCTCGTGTGCTAACTGTTGCTTGGCATTGAGGCGATGCATGGTGGATAAGACCATCGTTAAAGCCGCGGTCGCAACCGGCTTCTTTGAACCATCTGGCGTAATAGTCAGTGCAACACCGGCTCGAGTGCATTCGGCCAAATCAATATTGTCGTAACCGACGCCCATTCGAGCGATGATCAGCGGCGAATCCTCAGGTGCGCCGAACGAGCCTGGAACAACGCCCGGTCCAGCGAAAGCTATTCCGTGGTAACCCGCGACAGATTCAGGAGTGAAATTTTTACCTGGATCGGAGGTGAATTCCCACGGGAGTGGGTCGAGGGTTTCGATTGCAATATCGCCCCAGCTAAATCCACCGGCGCCATTCGATAAATCGGCTGATAAGCCGACCTTAAATGTCATTAGAAAATGGCAATCGGATTAACTGGTGAACCAGTGCCGCGCGGAATATTTAGTGGTGAAATCACCATCGTGAAAGTCCAGCGCTTCAATTCGGCAGCCTTCGACGCGACTGGCTCGAGTTGTAGATTGTCGAGCAGCGGTATTCCTAATCCCGGTAATGCGAGAACGTGGATCGGTGAATCAACATCAGTAACCGGCGAAGGACGAACGTCGCTATCGCCGTCGGCGCCAATCACGCTGGCCTTGCGCTCTTTAAATAACTCCATGACATCAAAGTGGAATCCTGCCGAAGAGTTAGACGGATCCCACACTCCAAGTTCCGCTCTGCGAGCAAAGTGACCGCTGCGCAAAAG
Source organism: Candidatus Nanopelagicaceae bacterium (assembly GCA_036769465.1). Taxonomy (GTDB): domain Bacteria; phylum Actinomycetota; class Actinomycetes; order Nanopelagicales; family Nanopelagicaceae; genus AAA044-D11. The sequence continues at coordinate 9,162 of DAIPLA010000020.1, read as the reverse complement.
AACAATGTCGCCTTGTTGTATTTTGAATCCGAATCTTTCTTCCATTGCGAGGACATCGGCCTTGCGAACCGCTGTACCTGGTTCAATCCATTTCTTATCGTGGAAGCGGGCGATGTCGAGTAATACGCCACGCGAAACAATCGGTCCAAGCTTGTCGATGCTGGCCCAGCCCGAACCACTGGAATCTACGACTTCAGATGACTTCTTTCCGCCAAAGAGTTGATCTTTGTAAGCAATATGCGTCATTGCATCCATATGACTTGATGCTTTGCCGTGATAATCCACACCGATGAAATCCTTATTGCAAGTCGGTTCTTCAAAACCGTTTTCACCGAGCTCGGTCATGTAATGCAACGCGGGTTTGTGGTTATCGGGGCCAGAGACCGTATTCCACGCGAGCGCCATCGGAACAACAACGCCATCCTTTGTCAGTGCGGTTGCGGCCGCAACAACCGAAGGCGTGATGTGATTGAGCGCGCCGCGTTCGAGCGTTGCGGGGGTGTAATCGCTCCAACTCTTTGTTTTTTCAAATAGCGATTCAAATTCGCTAAAGGAAATATGTGGACCGTTATCAACTTCTGGATTGGTGGAAGACATGGAATCCTCTGAATTCTTCTCTTGTTGACCGATATTCACCCTGCTAACCTCAGACATTAGCAGGGTGCTGTGTAGCGTCCAGAGGGTTGGATACCTAGATGAATTCAATCAATAGTTCTATCCATGGCTCAATTAGTAGCCTAGATGATGAAGTAGACCGGACATCGTTGGTGCCCTCAGTCGCCCGCGCCGCCGCAATTCTCGATCTTCTTGGTGAGCACGGTGCGCCCTTGCCTTCAAACGAAATCGCACGCCAACTCGGAATTCCCAAGTCCTCGACCGCGAACATCTGTCTGGAATTGGAATCGCTGGGCTATTTGGTCCGTCGTGATAATGGGTACCGACTTGGCCGAAAACTGGTCGAACTCGGCGGTAAATACCTGGGAAGTATCGACGCGCTTCGTGAGTACTACGACTTGTGCGCCAGCCTGCCGATCCTGTCCCGCGAGTCTTCTCGGATCGCGATTTTGGATGGAACCGACGTTCTGTATCTCGGGAAGTACGAAGGTCGCCAGCAAATTCGGCTTACCGCCAATATTGGCGACCGCTTCCCCGCGATCTGCACAGCCACCGGCAAAGCGCTGATGGCCCTATTGCCGCCTGGTGAGGCAGAGCAGCGCTATCGAGAGAACCCATCGGCATTTGTTCCGTTGACTGAGAAGTCGATCCGCACGGTGGACGAGTTATCCAAAGACCTGGCCGCGATCCGCGAACGGGGATACTCCATCGACAACGAGGAGACGACCCCCGGTGTAATTTGTTTTGCCATCGCTATCTCGGGCTTCCGTGGTGACACCAGTGCCGTTGCGGTTTCGGCAACCGCCTTGGTCCAACGCGTGACCCCTGAGTTCCGCCAATCGCTCCTTAATGATCTATTCGCGTTAGGAAAGGGTCTCTCCAATCCCCTAACGACATCCGATGGTCGGCACTAGTCCACTTTTAGAACGGTTTGGCTTTTATAACAGTTTGATAACGCGGGCTAAATCTGTCCAGCCGACTGGACGATGAATAGCACTTTACGTTCTTTGAGATTACCGTGCTTGCAGTCAAGAACTTAGTGAGGAGCCGCACGGAGTGAGTTCTGCCAAAAGCACACCTGTTGTTTCGCTTAGCAAGTTGAGCAAACGGTTTGGCGCGACGCAAGCGCTGGATAATGTTAGCTTCGATATTAATAGTGGCGAAGTGCTCGCATTGCTCGGAGCAAACGGCGCCGGCAAATCAACGATTATTAAAATTCTGGCAAAGATTTACACTGCCAATTCTGGAACTGTCACTGGAGCGAACAATCGCCCGCTGGAAGAAATTAAGTTTGCTTTCATCCATCAGGATCTTGGTCTGGTCGATTGGATGACGGTCGCAGAATCAATCGCGTTGGGATCAACATACCCAACCAAATTTGGATTTATTAATTGGCGTGGTGTGCGCCAACGCGCAACGGCGGCGTTGGAGCGGGTCGCGCCACACATCAGCCCAAAAGAGAGCATCAAAAATCTTTCACGCGCGGATCGGTCACTAGTCGCAATTGCTCGGGCGCTTTACGATCATTCGGATGTGCTCGTTTTAGACGAACCAACCGCGAGCTTGCACGCCAGCGATTGTGAAAACTTGTTTAAGGTTCTGCGCTCACTTCGCGATGAAGGAAACGCTGTTATTTACGTTTCACACCGGTTAGATGAGATCTTCAAAGTCGCGGATCGCGTTGTTGTGCTGCGCGACGGAAAATTGGTAGAAGACGGTGACATTTCATCGTTCTCGCCCGAGACCTTGGTCCGCGCGATTGTCGGTGGCGAGAACCGCCGCTTCGAACTCGGTGCTTTCACGCACGGCGATTGGGTATTGAAGGTAGAAAAGCTCGCTGGTCCGAACGTTTTAACCTCATCGTTCGAGGTTAAAAAGGGCGAGGTACTGGGTCTCATTGGCCTAAACGGTGCTGGACAACGAGAAGTTGGGCGGATGATCGCCGGCGCTGTTGCGCGTTATGGTGGGTCGATAACGCTGAATGGAAAAGAGATTAATGGCAATGTTGAGCAATCTGTTGATGCTGGAATTTCGCTTATAACGTCGTCACGGATTGAAGAAGGCCTTTTTACAGATATCACCGTTCGCGAGAACATGTTCCCCAACATGGCGGTACGTGGCTTCGGTGCTTTTAAGGCAATCAGTACTCGCAAAGAACGTGGTCTTGCATACAAGTACGACGATGAATTTAACGTGAAGCCACGTACAACCGAACTTTCGGTTGCAACGCTCTCTGGCGGAAACCAACAAAAAGTTATCTTGGCTCGTTGGATGAGTATGCAACGCGATCTGATTGTTCTCGAAGAGCCAACCGCAGGCGTTGATGTTGGCGCAAAGTCTGAGATTTATCAGCTGATTCACAAGGCAACAGAGAGTGGTCTCTCCGTTTTATTAGTTTCCACCGATTTTGAAGAGGTCAGCCTGATGGCGCACCGCGCGTTGGTCTTCTCCAATGGCGAAATTGTTAAAGAGCTTTCTCGAAAAGAAATAACGATTGAAAACTTGGTTACTTATGCATCTCGAGCGAATGTGAGCGTATGACAATGTCATCTTCTACAAGTTCTACTAAAACAACGAAGTTGAAGTCGGAGACCAGCTGGGCGTTGCGGGTGGGAACATGGGGCCTACCCATTCTCGCGGTCATTCTCTTTATTATCTTTTCAATAGCCTTACCTGATTCGTACCCAACCTTCTCCAACTTGCAAGGAATTCTTTCCAACCAGGCCATCCCAGCAATTTTGGCCTTGGGTGCAATGATTCCAATCGTTACAGGTAATTTTGACCTGTCGATGGGATACGGCGTTGGTTTAGCTCATGTCGTCATGATGTGGTTCCTTGCTTACAAGCACGTTCCTTGGCCATGGATCTTCTTGCTCGTGGTTGTTGGTGGCGCTTTCGTCGGTTTGATAAATGGTTTATTGGTTGAGTTCGCTCAGATTGACTCTTTTATCGCGACTTTGGGTACCGGAAGTGTGCTCTATGCATTCAGCGGATGGATTACCGGTGGTGGACGTATCGTTCCGCCATTCAAGGGTTTACCGGTCAGCTTCACGGACACCTTTGGGTTACACGTTTTCGGAATGCCACTCGGCTTCTATTACGTCATCTTCTTGGTCATTGCGCTTGGCTTAATTCTTGAGCTTTTGCCCGCCGGCCGCGCCTTGTACGTAATTGGATCTAATCCGCGCGCAGCGGAATTGGTCGGAGTTCCTAAGCGCCGCTACACAATCTATGCATTCGTCGCGGCATCAGCAATCACCGGCTTCGCAGGATGCTTGCTCGCGGCACAACAACAAATAGGTAACCCAAGTCTCGGATCCGAGTACCTATTGCCCGCCTTCGTAGGCGCGCTACTAGGGTCAACAACTATTCGATTGGGAAGAGCAAATGCGATGGGCACATTCGTCGCTGTTGCAATTCTTGCAATCGGAGTATCCGGAATCCAGCAGCTAGGCGCTTCATTCTGGGTAACACCTCTCTTCAACGGTTTAACTCTGTTAGCCGCTGTTGGTCTTGCTGGCTATTCAACAAGGCGCCGCCTGAAAGCGGGAGCAGAGGCATCAAGAAAAAGTATGGAAAGCAAGTAAGCCAAAACTAAATATCACATCAACTACAACTAAGGAGAAATGTGAACAAAGCAAAGAAAAGCGCATTTGTTACCTCTGCGGTCATCGCATTGGTTACAAGCTCAACAATCGCGGTTGGCGCTTCAACCGCCAACGCTGCGGGTGGCGTATGCACCGCAGCACTTGCAAAGGCCGATGCAGCTACAAAGCTTGCAACTAACTCAGCTGCTCCTTGGACTGGTCCTAAGACTGGCCCTAAGGCTGCCACCGGTAAGACCATCTACTACGTCGCTCAAACAATGACCAACGGCGGCGTCGCTGGTGCAGAAGCTGGCGTCGAGGAAGCTGCAAAGGCTATTGGTTGGACCGTAAAGGTTCTCGATGGTCAAGGTACCCAACAGGGTATGGACCAGGCTATGAACCAAGCAGTGACATTGCATGCTGACGGCATCGTCGTCGGCGGTTTTGATCCTGCAACAACAAGCGATGCGATCAAGGCTGCACAGGCCGCGAACATCCCTGTTATTGGTTGGCACGCAGAAGCCACAGCTGGCCCACAGCCATCTGTTGGCCTCTTCACCAACGTCACCACGCTGCGCAAGAGCGTTTCACAAATCAGTGCAGACTGGGCGATCTCAGATTCTCGCGGTAAGGGTGGAGTAGTTGTTTTCTCTGACTTCTCAATTCCTTTCGCAAAGGGTAAGTCTGATGAAATCGTTGCTGAATTGAAGACCTGTTCTTCAATGAACATCTTGAAGTACGACAACATTCCAATCGGAAACAGCACTTCGACACTGATGCAGTCCGAGACCGCTGCTTTGCTTGCAAAGTTCGGTTCTAAGTGGACCCAATCAATCTCCATCAATGGAAGCTTGTACGTCACCCCAATTGCAACTGCACTTCGTGCAGCAGGCAAGAAGGGAACTGACTTCCCACATAACGTAGGTGCTGGCGACGGTTCAACCGACGAGTACTCTCGCATTGCTAGCGGTCAGTACCAGTCTGTAACAGTTCCAGAGCCTCTTAACCAAGAGGGCTGGCAGATTGTTGATGAGTTCAACCGTGCATTCAACAGTGTTGCTGCTACCGGTTATGTCCCTGCGACCCACTTGGTCACAAAGTCAAACATCGGAACTGCTACATCATGGGATCCACAAAACGGATACCGCAATATCTACAAGAAGATCTGGGGCGTAAACTAGTACCAGTAAGTCTTCGTTGGAATACACGGTTGGGAATTTCCCAACCGTGTATTCTTTTATACAGAATTAAAATAAGACTGGGTTAAGGAGAAATAAATGAAAGCTTTAGTGAAAACCGCTAAAGGTCCTGGCCATGTCGAATTATTAAGTGATTACCCAAAGCCAGTTGTAAAGCCTGGTTGGGTTCTCGTCGAAGTAGCCGCTTGTGGAATCTGTGGCACCGACGTGCATATTTTGGAAGACACTCACAAGAATTGGCCGCCAGTTGTACTGGGTCACGAATACACGGGTCGCATCGTCGAAGTCGGAAGTGATTGTGGCAATTGGAAAGTGGGCGACCGAGTTGTCTGTGAACAACACACGCTAGCGTGCATGACATGTGATGCCTGCCGCCGCGGAGCAATTCACCTCTGCCCGACCAAGCGAAGCCCTGGTTGGGGTATAGATGGCGCGTTCGCCGAATTTGTCTTATTGCCCGCAAATCTCTTGCACAAAGTTCCAGATGGCGTTACCTACAAAACCGCGACCGTTACTGAACCAACCGCAATTTGTATTACTGGCATCGATCAAGTCGGAATTAATTCGGGTGACAAAGTTTTAGTGGTTGGCCCCGGTCCGATTGGTTTAATTTCTGCGATGCTCGCCTCTGTATCCGGTGCCAGCGAAGTTCTTTTGGTTGGACGCCCATCAAGTAAGCCACGGCTTGAATTGGCGGAGAAGCTAGGCATCAGAACGTATTTGTTAACCGACCAAGCGACGGCTACGACAGATTTGGCGGATCGGTTTGACGTCGCAATTGATTCAACCGGTGCGGGTGATTCCTTATCGCTGTGTGCAACCTCCACTCGCCGATTGGGCCGTATTCTCGAACTCGGGTTGGCAAACACGTCATCTGTTCAATTTGCGATCAATGCCGCGACCACCAAGTCACTCACTATCTACACATCGCTTTCCTCTGAATATTCCAGTTGGGACCGCGCACTGGCTCTGATGGCCTCCGGTAAGTATGACCCAAGCGTGCTTACCTCGATTTATTCGCTGGATGATTGGAGAACCGCTTTTGATGACGTTGAAAGCCGCAAGGTTATCAAGGGAGTAATCACGCCCCAAGATTTTTCGGTGCTCGAAGAAAAAGCATGAGCTCAGAGAAAATAATTCTGATCGGCCCCATGGGGGCGGGGAAAACCACCTTAGGAACAATCATGTCTAACTCTCTTGGCTGGACGTACTACGACAACGACAAAGATTTAGAAACGCTCAATAACATGACGCTGGAAGAGCTGTCGGCTCTGCCAGTTTCGGAACTTCATAAGCTTGAAGGTGAGTATCTGAAAGATGTCATGGATCGATCAGCGCCTTTTATTTCTGGGGCAGCGGCATCAGTCGTTGACTACCCAGAAAGCATGGCGTTGTTAAAAAGTACAACCGCCGTTTATTTACGAATTCCGTTGCAGAAGATTTTGGAACGCGCTGGCACTTCGGGAATAGGCCGACAAGCGTTACAACAGGATGCAGAAAGAGTTGCGACCGAGCGATTCACTCGTCGTGATCCACTTTATAAAGAAGCTGCACAGCTAACAATTGATTTGAGTGACAGCCCCGAAGATGATGCTGCTCGAATAATTCGCGAGTTGGGTTTACAGTCCTAAATCTGCGAGCTGATACGCCGCGCGATATTCAAGGCCGTTCTGCTCGATTAACGGAGCGGCTCCGCGCTCGACGATAACCGCAACGCCGACGACGATTGCGCCGGCTTCCTTGAGCGCTTCAACAGCGGTCATCACCGACCCACCAGTGGTCGACGTATCTTCAACAGCAAGAACGCGACGACCTTTGACATCTGGTCCTTCAATGCGACGTTGCAATCCGTGCGCCTTCTCGGCCTTGCGAACAACAAATGAATCGAGCTTGCGACCATTGCGAGCTGCAACGTGCATCATCGCGGTGGCGACTGGATCCGCGCCAAGGGTCAATCCACCAACCGCGTCAAAATCCCAATCCTTCACGAGGTCGAGCATTACTTCGCCAACAAGTGGCGCTGCTTCAGAATCAAGAGTCACGCGGCGGAGGTCAACGTAGTAATCGGCTTCTTTGCCCGATGACAAAATAACTTTGCCGTGGACTACTGCCTTGGTGAGGATTTGTTCCCTGAGACTTTCACGTGAGTTCATTCGCCCACCTTATCTAAAAGCGCGGCGCGACATATGCTCTCGACATGGCCGACCTACTGGATCGTCTCGAACTCTCGAGGCTCAGCCACCGTTTTGGATTTGGGCCCAAGCCGGGTGAGTTCGCTCAGTTGCTGAATCTAGGAATTGATTCCGCTCGTAAGAAAATCTTGACCGCGCCTATTTCTGATGGCGCATCAGAATCTGTTACTCCACCGGTGTTAACCGACCTGGGATTTTTTCCCACTCAAAAGACTCAAGCTGCAGCAGATTTCAATCTGGCGCGACAACTTCAAATCAATGCCTTGTATACGTGGTGGCTAGATCGAATGGCCCTCGCGGATCAGGCGCTGATTGAACGCATGACGTGGTTTTGGCACGGGCACTGGGCGACCTCGTATGACAAGGTGCAGTACGCGCTGCCGATGAAGATTCAAAACGACACATTGCGACAGTACGCCCTCTCTGATTTTTGGCAGATGTCCCGCGCGATGGTGCAAGACCCGGCACTTCTTTATTGGTTGGATGCGGGACAAAATTCCAAGAAGTCTCCTAATGAAAATCTTGCGCGCGAGTTGATGGAGTTATTCACATTAGGTGTAGGAAACTACACGGAGACGGATGTTCGCGAGATTGCACGTGGTTTGACGGGTTGGCAGGTTTATCGATCAGGCGCAACAACACAATTCAATTCATTGGCTCATGACTCGACGCCGATTACATTTCTGGGACATACGGGTTCGTATGACGCACAGGGGATAAGTGACGTGTTGGTGGGCGAGGACGCGTGCGAACAATTTATACCGGCGCGCATGTGGTTCAGGTTCCTGTCGACAACCAATCCGATGCCGAGTGATTTACCCACAGCGTTTGCGAACCGAGACATCAACGCACTCGTGAAAGCGCTTGGTCGCCATGGCCAAATGCGCGTGGTCGGCAATTCGCAAGTGAAGTCGCCAGTGGAGTGGTTTATCGCGGTCTGTCGAGCGCTCTCGATCACGCCATCGAAGCTACAAAACGTCGGCTATGCGATCAGCACCTTGACGAATATGGGGCAACTCCCGTTCAACCCGCCAAACGTTGGTGGTTGGCCGGCGGACGAGGCCTGGTTAAGCGCGTCATCCGCGCAGTTCCGATTGAGCTTCGCGCAATATCTGGTGAAGCAGGGTGACCTCTCGTACCTCGCAAAAGATACGACGGACCAAGGAATTGCTAACTGGTTGGGTATCTCCGAATTTAGCTTCCGTACGAAGTCTGCTTTCGCGGCTGCCGGAAATGATCCGGCCCGATTGGCAGTGCTCGCCATTTGTTCGCCCGAATATGTTGTAAACGCATAAGGAAACCATGGATACAGTCACTCGCAGAAAATTCCTTCAGTTAACCGGGGCTGGTGCCATCGCGGGTATCGCGGCTTCGTTAAGCATCGAAGAGATTGCACAAGCAGCACTGAGTAATCCACTGCCCTTCGGCACACCAATCGTTGTGGTCGTGACTTTGTATGGCGGCAATGATGGGTTGAACACTGTTGTGCCGTATCAAGATTCAATTTATCAAGCGAGCCGTCCGGGGATTTCGCTGGATGCATCCAAGGTAATTCCATTGCAAGATGGG
>DAIPLA010000091.1:0-2865 GCA_036769465.1 Candidatus Nanopelagicaceae bacterium | reverse complement strand
CAATCGCTACTTTTTTGGTTTGTGCGAGATCAACAAAGTGCGGAATCTCTTGCATACACGGCGCACACCATGATCCCCAGACATTTAATACAACAGGACCCTTTACTGATTCCAGAATTTGTCCCGCGCCGCCATCGATGCATGGCACTGTTGTTCCTTTGGTGATTGCAGGGTTGTGCGGAATGGATGCACACGAAACGACTAGACCCACGACTTTGGGCGCGGCCTGTGGTGTGCCGGACCCACAACCGCTGAGCAAAAAAACGCTCACGAGTCCGAGCGCGATCGCGCCTCGTTTCGCGGATAACGTCATCTGAAATCCTCATCACTCTTCAATAACGCGGTTGCCTTGATTGGGTCGGTCTCGCCGATGCCAAATGATGGACATAACTTAGCCAACGGACAGGCGCCACACGCGGGTTTACGTGAATGACAGATGCGACGACCGTGCCAAATCATTCGTTGTGAGAGGTTCGTCCATTCTTTCTGCGGAATCAACGCTCCCACTTCGTGTTCAACTTTTACTGGGTCCTGGCTGGTCGTCCAACCAAAGCGCCGACTCAATCTGCCGAAATGCGTATCCACGGTGATACCCGGAATATCAAAGGCGTGCCCCAGCACCACGTTGGCGGTCTTTCGGCCAACGCCGGGAAGCGTCACTAAATCTTCTAATCGCGGTGGAACCTCGCCGCCAAACTCATTCATAATTTTTTCGCTCAAGCCTTTGAGATGTCGCGCCTTCGACCGAAAGAATCCCAACGGATGAATGATCTCTTCGATTGTGTGAATATCTGCGCCCGCCATTTTCTTTGCGGTTCCGAATTTTTTAAAGAGTCTCGGTGTCACGGAATTCACACGTTTGTCAGTGCACTGTGCCGACAACACAGTGGCGACCGTCAACTGAAACGGTGTTTCAAAATCGAGCTCGCATTGAACATTGGGATATCGCTTGGTCAGAGCCCGATAAATAGCGGCGGCCCGCTTCTTTTTCTCTGCCTGCGATTCGCGCACGAGGAGCAGATTATCCCGATTGGAGACCAGCCCCCAGTGGCGGTATCGTGAGGCCGTGGCCACACCTAAAGAATTGAAAGACGAAGAGACAGTTCGCAAAGCTCCACTATTCAGCGCGCTCGATGACGCTTCTGCTTCATCACTTCGCGCGTCGATGAGCCCGGTCAAGGTTGCCAAGGGCAAGACCTTGTTCAAAGAGGGCGACGCTGGCGATCGTTTGTATGTTGTGGTCGAAGGAAAGTTAAAGCTAGGAACATCAAGCGGCGATGGTCGCGAAAATCTCTTGTCGATTCTCGGACCTGGCGAAATGTTTGGCGAGTTGTCGCTCTTTGATCCAGGCCCACGCACCGCAACCGCAACCGCGGTGACAGATTCTCGCTTGCTCGCGCTCGCGAATGATCAGGTCATTGGTTGGGTTACCGAGCACCCACAAGTCTCACTTCAACTTCTTGGCCGTTTGGCGCAGCGCCTTCGCCGTTCTAACGAAGTATTAGCCGATCTCGTTTTCTCCGATGTACCAGGCCGCGTCGCCAAGGCAATTATGGATTTGGGTTCACGCTTCGGTGTTTCGAAGGATGACGGCTTGCACGTCAATCACGATTTAACGCAAGAAGAGCTGGCGCAATTAGTCGGTGCATCTCGCGAAACCGTGAACAAGGCGTTGGCCGACTTCGCGGGCCGAGGCTGGGTACGCCTCGAACCACGCGCGGTTGTCGTTCTTGATTACGAGCGCCTATCAAAGCGCGGTCGCTAGTCCTTACTTAAGTTCGAAGGTTAGTTCGACTTCTACTGGGGAATTCAACGGAAGTTCTGCAACGCCGATTGCACTGCGCGCTGCAACGCCCGCTTCATCGCCCCACAACTTCATGAACAATTCTGAAGCGCCGTTCGCGACGAATGGTGCGTTGATAAATCCTGGAACGCCGTTGACGTAACAGACGATGCGCACGATCTTAGAAACGTTATCGACGTCATCGACCAGATTAAGTGCGGCCATCGCGTTCAGAGCACAAATCTGCGCCATCTCTTTCGCTTGTTCCTGAGTTACTTCGCCGCCGACCTTGCCGGTGAAAGGAATCGCGCCGTCGACCAATGGAAGTTGGCCAGCGGTGAAAACCAATTTGCCGGTCTTTACGGCTGGTACGTATGCGGCTACTGGCTTTGCGGCAACCGGAAGTTCAAGACCTAGATCTTTTAGCTTTGCACGAATGCTCATTATTAGTTGACCTCTCGCTTCATGTAGGCGACGAGTTGTTCGCCGGTGCCGGGTGCTGGAACTACTTGGACGAGATCCCATCCATCAGAACCCCAAGTATCCAAAATTTGCTTTGTTGCGTGTGACAACAACGGAACGGTTGCATATTCGTACTTAGCCATTGAGAGCCGCCTTTACTAGTGAGGAAACCAGACCACCATCAGCCTTGCCTGCGATTTGAGGCTGAATCTTCTTCATAACCAGACCCATGCCGGAAGGACCGGCTGCGCCAGTCTCGGCAATTGCATCCGCAATCAACTTCTTGATGGCATCTTCGGTGAGTTGTTCTGGAAGATAACGCGCGATGACCGCGCCTTCATTTGTTTCAAGTTCTGCTTTGTCGGTCCGACCAGCATCGCGATACGCGTCGGCTGCTTCGCGGCGCTTCTTCGCTTCGCGCGAGAGCACGGTAATGATTTCGGAATCGGACAATGTGCGAGCCGCTTTGCCGGCGACCTCTTCATTGGTGATCGCGGTTAAAACCATGCGAATCGTGCCCGAGGTGAGCTCGTCCCGAGAACGAATCGCCTCGGTCAGGTCGCTCTGGAGTGTTTCTTTTAGTCCCATAGCGGTATCTTCTCACGCCTATGAGTTATCAA
>DAIPLA010000002.1:50895-57844 GCA_036769465.1 Candidatus Nanopelagicaceae bacterium | reverse complement strand
CAGTGGATTGATGCGAGAGCGGTTCGTCCCAGGTATTGATGAGCCAATCGAATCGTGGCGTTTGATAGGGCTTCCCGCTAGCAATCGCGGGAACCACATCATTGCGAAGGCGCGTCGATAGCCCGCCGCCTAACGCGGATTCCCAACCTTCATACATGTCGTCCATGTGGAGTACTCCAAGGGTTCGGCCAGCGTCAACGATTTTTTCGCGAAGGAGTTCGGCTAACGTGGTTTTGCCCGCTCCGGCCGGACCGTCGATAGTGATCAAGGTCGACGAGCCACACTTGGGTTCGGCTTTCAGAATATCGTCAAGAAGATTTACTGGTATCTGCATGATGTGCAATAACCGCCTCAGCTTTTGATTCGCGCAACCATCTCTTCCAACCGCCGACTGCGATGAGAACAAAGATGAAGTACAAGATAGCGGTTAAGTAAGTCTTGCCGTGCCAAAATTGATAGGTATAGACGCCGTCAACAACAAACCAGAGTGGCCAGTTTTCGTACTTCTCAACGACCATCAGAACTTGTGCGATGCAACTTCCTACGAAACCAAAGGCATCGGTTAAAGATGCGGCGGCGCCAATCTTTTTCAGAAGTGGATAGAGCGCGAACCAACCGACCAACATCAGCGCGCCCCAGCCAGTCTTTTCTTTCGAGGTGAGTCGTGCCGGCTTAGCGCCCTTGGGACCCCAGCCAAACCAACCCCAAATTCCGCCCGCGACAAAAACAAATTGCAACGCGGCGCTGGCGTAGTACTTCTGCTCATAAAAGAGACCGGCGTAGAGGAGCGAGGAAATATTCCACCACGGCCAAGTCTGACGTGGGCCGAATACCCCCAGGACGACTCCAACCACCGAGGTCAGAAAAGCAACGAATTCTAGATACGTGAGTTGGTAACCCCAGGCCGTGAAAAAGACCGCCATTAAATGGAAATGCATGATTAACCCCTTTCCAATTCGCATTACCGGACTGGTCCTACGGTCGATCCGGCTTTCGGATCCTCTCAGCCAATTACTCGGCTCCCGTTGGTGGAAAGGCTAGCACCGTTCGGTCAGTGTCGCGCTTTGCGTGCTCGAATCAATGCGGGAAGCGCCACTTTGACGCGGCGCCAGGTGGATGTGACAGCCCGCTTGTCAAAGATTTGGTAGTCGATTTTTTCTACTTCATCGACTATGCCGCAATAGAGCTCGCTCGCCGCTTCGATGCACGCACGACTTTCCGGCGCCAACATTTGGATGCCCGGCGTTGCCTCGCGTTGTAATCGACGAACTCGTTCGATTTGGAATGTGAGAGCTGCGCGAATTTGCGGCGTGACAATCCGCTCCTCGAGCATGTCAGATGTGACGCCCGCGGCGGTGAGCTCTTCGATGGGGAGGTAGACTCGACCTCGTTCTAAATCTTCGCCGATATCACGAATGAAATTCGCGAGCTGGAAAGCGGTGCCTAGTTTTTCGGCGGCCTCATAAGCGCTCTCGTCTAATACTCCCAAAATTGGAACCATCTGTAATCCAATGACCGAGGCCGACCCGTACACATATTCCATTAAGTCGTCGTAGGTTTGATATTCACCAACGGTGAGATCCATCGTCATCGAGTGTAAAAATGCCTCGAAGTGTTCGATGGGAATGTGAAAACGATTGACGGTATCGACCAACGCTGCGCCAATGTGATCATGACTTGTGCCTGCGCGCAGATCTTTAAGGACGCCGTTGCCCCAGGTATGCAACGCTGCTGCCTTTTCTTCCTGACTGAGAGTCGAGGCCAGGTCATCAACAATTTCGTCGGCGTAACGGGCAAAGCCATAGAGGGCGTGGACGTGCGGCCGCTTGGCTGGCGGCAACAACAGGGTCGCGAGGTAGTAGGTCTTGCCGTGGAGCGAATTCAGGCGCTTGCACTCGGTATATGAGGCGCGCAGGGCCGGGTCAGTAATTCCAGCCGCGTCGAGTTCGTTCATGCGGGAATCCTAGACGGCGCGAACGTAGGGGCGGACCCGACTCCGCGTGGCGAACCCCCGAGTACTGGCCCGAGACAGGTATTTTCCCTTCATTCCCTCGGCCCAGTGAGCCGTCATTTCACTCGGGGTCGCAAACACCCCCGATAACAAAATCAGGAGAAATATGTCCAACCTAGAAATCAGAGAAGGGGAATACGGCGAGAAGGTTCTCGCGGTAGAGCCCGGTGGTATCGAATCAATTCCCTCAAAAGATCGACATGGCAAGGCGCGCAATCTTTTTGCGACCTGGACCAGCCCTAACCTCGAGTTCGCAACAATCTACGTTGGCGCGCTAGGCGTTCTATTTTTTGGCCTCACATTTTGGCAAGCCGTTTTGGGCATCGTCATTGGTAACGCACTCGGTGCCGCAGGTCAGTACGTACTGACTCAGGATGGTCCAAAGTACGGCGTACCTCAGATGATTGTTAGCCGGTCAGCATTCGGCAAGCTCGGCAACATCATTCCTTCCGTTCTTAACGCAGGCGCAGCTGGCATCGGCTGGTTCGCAGTGAACAGCGTCTCCGGTGCGTTCGCCTTGGCAGATCTCACCAAGATGAAGGTGCTTACAGCGCTCATCATCGTCGTGTTGATCCAGGTGGCAATCGCGTTCGTCGGTCACAACTTGGTTCAGAACGTCGAGAAGTACTTGTTCCCTTATCTCGTCGTCGTTTTTGGCGCTGCTGCGATTTATGCCCTTAGCAAGGGACATCTCAGCGCACACGCTGGTGGACATACACCTGGCGGATTCCTTCTTCTCGTCGGCGCTGTCTACGGATATGCAGCTGGCTGGAACCCATTCTCATCTGACTTCGCTCGTTACCTTCCTGCGTCGACCGATGGCAAGGCCGCGGGCCGTGCAGCTGGATTGGGAATCTTCGTATCCTCAACGATTCTTCAGATTGTCGGAGCGGCCGCTGTTACAGCAGGCATGCATGGCTACGGCGCAAACACCAATCCAACCGGCGACTTCACTCACTTGATGCCTTCATGGCTTGGCAAGCTCGTCCTGCTCGGCATCGTTGGCGGTTCAATCTGCGCGAACGTTCTGAACATCTACTCGGGTGCACTCTCATTCTTGGCAATCGGCTTCAAGCTGGGCACCAAGCAACGTCGTGCAATTTCCGCGGTCATCTTCGGAATCCTCGGCTTCTTGTTGGCGCACGCTGCCCTGAACAATCCAGCGAATAATTACGAGAATTTCTTGCTCGTGATGTCGTACTGGATCGGACCATGGCTAGGCGTCATCGTTGCCGACAAGGTGCTCCGCAAGGGTGCATCAGTCGAGAAGCTGCTCTTCGCAAAGCGCGAAAATATTGCGGGTCCAATCGCCTTCGTGGTCGCTGGATTCATTGCAATTTGGGGCTTCTCTAACCAGTCCTATTACTCGGGATACTTCGTCAAGCACCATCCAGGAATCGGCGACATCGCCTTCTTGGTCGGCTTTGTGCTTGCCTTCGTAATTTATTACGTCGCTGCAAAGAAGAAGGTTTCAGCAGAAAAGTAATACCCCGATTAAAGAGAAAGCCAGTTAGCATGTGCTAACTGGCTTTCTTATTTCTTGTAAATATATCTACTAGGGAGTGTGTATGAGCACTGATCAAGAATTCTTGGACTACGCAATCGCAGCCGCCCGAGAAGGTGCGGCGCAAGGAGGAGTTCCTATCGGGGGAGCGCTGGTTGTCGATGGAAAAGTATTAGGCACCGGATACAACAAAAGAGTCCAACTCGGTAGCGCCATTCGTCACGGCGAAACCGATTGCCTGGAAAACATCGGGCGGCTACCTGCATCGACCTATCGCAAGGCGACGATGTACACGACGCTTTCGCCGTGCAATATGTGCACGGGCGCTATTTTGCTTTATGGAATCCCGCGCGTCGTCTTAGGCGAGAATGAGACCTTCATGGGCGCGGAAGACCTACTCCGAGCCAATGGCGTTGAAGTCATCAACCTCAACTCACAGGAGTGCAAAGAAATGATGGCAAAATTCATTTCCGAAAAGCCAGAAGTGTGGAACGAAGATATCGGCGTTTAGCCGTTATTTAACCGATCCAACAATTCGCTCGGCCGCGAGTCGGCCAGAGATAAGAACCATCGGTACTCCAACGCCAGGCTGAGTTCCAGAACCCGCAAAGACCACGTTCTCGTAGCCCTTTGCCATGTTCTTCGAACGGAATGGTCCGGTTTGGAAGAAGGTGTGAGCAGCTGCAAACGGTGCGCCTTGCTCCATTCCCTGCGCCTGCCAATCAAGCGGTGTGGTGAGATGTTCGACCTCAATCGAATCGCCAAATCCCTCGTAACCTCTGGCCTCCATCGTGCGAATCATTTGGTCGCGGTATTTGGGACCTACAACCTTCCAATCTATATCGGCGGTCAGGTTAGGCGTTGGGAACAGTACGTAGTACGAGCTCTTGCCCTTCGGCGCCAGCGATGGATCGTCGTGGGTAGGAACAGTGACGAGCAAGCTTGGATCCGTCATGAGAGTTTTCTTATTGATGAGCTCGTCGAAGACGCCATCCCATGATTCACCAAAGTGAATATTGTGATGCGCCAACCGGTCATAACTCTTCGAGGATCCCACCAGTAATGTCGCGCACGATGGCGAATAATTCAGGCGCTTAACAGAGGCCGGTTGCTTACCGAGCAGGTCTCGCCAGGCCACTGGCAAGTCCGGATTAAGTATTACTGCGTCGCACGCAATTCGTTCACCGTTAGCAGTAATCACGGCGGTGGCACGACCATTGGAATGTTCTACTGAGGTAACGGTGCTGTTGTACTTGAATTCAACGCCGTGCTTCGCAGCCGCACCAGCAAGCGCGCGGGGGACGGCATGCATTCCGCCCTTAGGAAAGAAGACGCCGTTGACGGAATCCATGTAGGCGATGATTGCGTAGATAGCGAGCGCTTGTTGTGGGCTCACTCCCGCGTACATAGCCTGGAATGAGTAGACCTTCTGGGTGCGTGGATCCTTCAGGTAGTCATTCACCTTTGGCGCCAACCGGCGGAAGCCACCCAGCGCAACGAGCTTGGCCAAGTTCGGCGTTAAAAGATTTAAGGGGGAGTCGATATTGCGATCGATGAAATCGTTCATCTCATACTTATATAACTTGGTAACGAAATCTACGTACCGACCATAACCCGCGGCTTCTTCCGCGCCAATGACGGTGCGGATCTCTTCTTGCATTCGACCGGTATCGGCGTGAACATCGAGGGTTGAACCGTCGTGATAAAAAGCTCGATAGAGCGGGTCGAGCGGAACAAGTTCGAGCCAATCCTTAATGTCTTCGCCCACGCACGACAGCGCATCCTGAATGAGATTTGGCATGGTCAACACAGTGGGGCCGGTGTCGAAGGCGTAGCCATCTTTGTTGAGTAAGCCGTTGCGACCACCGGGGACGCTTTCGCGTTCAACCACGGTCACCTTTCGACCGGCGCCAGCGAGTCGAAGCGCAGCGCTCAGACCGCCGAGACCCGCTCCGACAATAACCACATGGTCCGTTGGACCTTTAACTTTTTTCACTTTACAACGTGTCCTAACTTTTGCGACGCGTAACGACGGTGGCGAGTTCGGTGAGTAAATCACGGGCATCGGGATGGACGACCGTTGAATCGAGGGAGGTAACAGCCTGATCGGTAAGGCCAGAGATGAGATGTTCCAATTGATCAAGCGCGCCCGATTCGGAGATGATTGCTCGAACTCGCTCAACATCCGTTACGGAGAGCGCAGGATTGCCGAGTGCTGACGTCAATACCGCCGCTTCGGTAGGGGAGATGAGTTCGAAGGCCTTCGCCATCAGAACGGTGCGCTTGCCTTCCCGGATATCGTCGCCCGCCGGCTTACCGGTTTCTTCGGGGTTGCCGAATACACCCATAACGTCATCGCGCAGTTGGAATGCTTCTCCCAGTGGTAATCCGTAGGACGAGTACACGCGTTGCAATTCTGAATGCGAGTCCGCCGTCTTAGACGTGCCCAATACCGCGCCAAAATGTAGCGGCCGTTCGATGGTGTACTTGCCCGATTTATATCGAGCAACTTTGAGCGAGCGTTCCACGCTCTGGGTTGCGAGCGCGCCTTCGTGAATATCGAGGTATTGGCCAGCCATCAATTCAATCCGCATCTCGTCATACATCGCTTGTGCGCGAATAAGAGTCTCATCTGAAATCCCTGATGTATGGAGCGCCTTTGCGGACCAAATCAGCGCGAGATCGCCGAGCAGAATCGCGGCTGAAATTCCATATTGCGCTGCGGAGCCTTGGAGCGATTCTCTATTGTGAAGCGCCTCAAAAGCGCGATGAATAGATGGCGCGCCTCGGCGAGTATCGGAACCGTCCATGACGTCGTCATGCATGAGAGCGCACACATGCACCAACTCGAGCGCGGCGCTTGCGTTAACGATTGATTGATTCGCGCTCGCTCCGGTACCAAGGAAGCCCACGTATGCAAATATCGGGCGCAATCGTTTTCCGCTATCCGTGATGAATTGATGCATTGCATCGGCGACCGGATTGAGTTCTGAACCTATGCTCCGTAAGTAGTCACATTCTTTTGCCGAGAAGCTCGAAAGTGAGGCATTTACTGCATCGCGAATCTCAAGCAGGCTTGGCTTACGGGCAAATTCCACTCGGTAAGGGTAACCTGCAACCCTTATGTCAGCCATTTCAAAGAACCATAGGACCTTCTCGGTCGAGTTCTTTCCGCCTAAAGATGACGCGGGCGTAGAGCGGCTATGGAGCGCGATGGATTCATTGCGTGACTTAGCTCCTGACTTTATTTCAGTGACCTACGGCGCTGGCGGCACTACTCGCGATAGAACGATTCGAATCGCGACCGAAATTAAAGAACATACTGGGATTGACACGGTAGCCCACTTGACGTGCGTAGGTTCAACTCGTGATGAATTGGTCTCGATTTTGAATCAATATCGAAGCGCGAATATCCATAGCGTCTTGGCGCTTCG
>DAIPLA010000002.1:43431-50795 GCA_036769465.1 Candidatus Nanopelagicaceae bacterium | reverse complement strand
AACCGAATGGCCGAACTCGGCGGCGCGGCGATACCTTCCACGATGACACGCCGATTCGAATCTATCGCAGACGATCCAGTAGCCGTGCATGAAGTTGGCGTTGAGATTGCAACCGAGCTGTGCGAAAAGTTGCTTGCCGCAGGAGTGCCCGGCCTCCATTTTTACACGATGAATACCGCGAAGGCGACGATGGAAATCGCGCATAACCTTGGGTTAGTCGGTCGTGAAGCGCGCTGATTTTTTTGCCACATGGAGTCGCCTCCATGGCGACGCAGAGATCTCTGGGTTCGTCCGGTGGTGGCTCTCTATCTCTTATCCGTGCGCGCGATTATTTAGTCGGCTTCGAGTTACACCAAATGTGCTGACGTCATTCGGCGTCTTATTCTCGGTGGCCGCTTGGTTCGGCGCCCATTCGTGGTGGGCTTTGGCATTCGTATTGCTCGCCCTGCTTGCGGACGGATTGGATGGATCGCTCGCAATTTATGCGGGAACAGAATCAATACGTGGCGCCTTTGTCGATTCGTTGGCTGATCGGATCAGTGAAGCCTTCTTCTTTCTCACTTTTTATCGGCTAGCCCCGCGATATGTGGTCGTCATCTTCATTGCGTGGATCTTCGGATACGTCCAAGAATATATCCGCGCTCGCGCACAAGGATTAGGACATAAGACGACCGGAATCGTGACAATTTCTGAACGCCCGGTACGGGTAATTTTGTTGCTCGGGACAATTATTGCTTGGCATATCAATCCGCGCTTCGCATCGGCCTGCGCGGTTGCTGGACTTTGCCTGCAATTGGTTGCGCTCTATCAACTCGCCGATTTTCAACGCAAAAATATCTAGTGCTACACGCCTAGTTCGAACGACCGATTGCCTCGGCCACAATCTCTGCGCTGATACCCACCAGTGGCAAACCGCCACCAGGATGCGCGCTTCCTCCCACGCAGTACAACCCTTTGAGCGGAGAGCGATTTGCGGCGCGCAAAAATGCTGAGCGTGGTCCATTGCTTGAGGTTCCATAAATGGATCCGCCGGGTGCGTTGACCGAATTTTGTAAATCAAGTGGAGTGCGAAATTCCATAACATCGATTCGTTCGCTGACTCGAAGCCCCAAACCATCCATTTTTTTAACGATGTGCTGTGCGTATTCGCCGCCGCCGTGGCTCCAGTCGTAGCCATTGGCAGGTTCGTGCCGCGGTGCGTTGACGAGAACAAACCACGCCTCCTTGGCGCTGGCGCCATCACCGCGCACCATTAATGGATCGTTAGGCGCACAGATATAAATAGTGGGGTCCTCGACCGGAACTTTCTCGGTAAATATCTGGTCGAATTCGGCGTCGTAATTACTGGGGAAGTAGACGTTGTGATGCTGCAACTTTTCCGCAGGTGATGAAAGTTTGCTGTTATCTAGACCGAGCAGGAGCGAGAAGCCGGCGAGCGATTTGGTTGCACGGCGAAGCTTCTTGACTTCGGTGCGAGTGGCGGCGAGAGTTGTAGGCAATAGCGTGGTGTAGACGTGTTCGGCATCGGCGTTGGCAACCACGTAATCCGCGCTAATTTTTTCTCCCGATAAGAGGGTAACTCCCGTAGCCCGCTTGCCGTCGTGATCAATCTTCGCCACCGGGTTGTTGAATGAGAATTTCACATTAAGCAATCGGGCGCGTTCTTCCAGCGCGACCGAGAGTTGGCCCAGGCCGCCTTTGATATGCCAGGCACCAAAGCTGGTCTCGATAAATGCAATTGTCAACAGAACAGCTGGGACCTTGCGAGGGTCAGAGCCGGAATATGTCGCGTAGCGGTCGACAATCTGTTGCAGCCGTGGGTCATCAACGTATTTGCTGACATAGCTGCGCAGTGAAGTAAATGGCGCAATTGTCCGGAGATCGCGAATGAATCCCTTGCGGCGAATCAGCTGGGGGATAGGTGCTAATTCAGACTCCACGAACGGACCACGCGAGACATCCCACATCCGCTCTGCCCGCTGCATGAGTCGGTGCCATTGATCCGCAGGTACCTTGCCGAATGCATTTTCAATAGATTGGCAGACTTTAGGGAGTGAAAGATTCGGAAACGTTATGCGCGAGCCATCGGAAAAGTGATAATCAAATGCTGGGTCTACTGGTTGCAGTTCCAAAATGTGCTCGAGTCGCTTACCGGTTTTAAGGAAAAGGTCGCGATAGACAGCTGGGATTGTCAGCAACGACGGACCGGTATCAAAGGCGTAGTCACCGATCCACTCGGTGCGGCATTTGCCGCCGCTTCGGTCGGAGGATTCGAAGACATAAACATCGTGTCCATATTTAGCGAGTCGAATCGCGGCCGACATTCCGCCGACGCCAGCGCCAATAACCACTATCTTGCTCATCGAGGCACCCATTGAGATTTCACAGTCACGCCACCGCTCTTCCGCGCCACCGCAAGGTGCCACGTGACTTTCGAATCCATGAAAGAGCAATCAAATAAAAGAGGGCGAGAATCGCAACGGGATGCAGAACGCCCATCGCAGGATTGCCGCCAGTCCGAGCGGCCGCAAGTGACCTTGACATCATGACAAGCAGAAACGCGATCCAACCGATTGGATGCCCGAGCGAGGCAGAATTTATCGGAGTGATTCCGGTAAGCCACAAAATAAGAACCGCAAATAAAGTTCCAGCAACACCACCGAAGGCGCGCCACAACGACTTGGTGTAACCAGCTATTAATTCGTTCGAGCTTTCATACATGCGACACTCGGCGATTTGGCTGGCCTCCGCGACCCCGCCGTTGTAGCCCGCCCGAACCAGCGCGCGCGCAAGTTCGAGATCATCAAGAACTTCGCCCTTAATTGAATTGTGTCCGCCAATGGCAAGGTAAGCAGCGCGCTTGATGACCATGAATTGGCCATTTGCTATCACCATCGATGGTTGTCGCAATCGTTCGGCCAACCGAAGAGGCACGCTCGCCATCCATGACCACTGAAGAAGCGGTTGGATTAATCGCTCCATCAGACCTCGGGCAATTTCGCGTGGGTAGGGCGAAATGAAATCCCACCCCCACTTCTCCATAGAAGAAATTGTTGCTGACATGGCGCTCGGATGGAGTCGGACATCTGCGTCCAAAAAGACAAGGTAATCAGCCTCCGTGGATGCGGCCAAGGTAGAGCAAGCATGGATTTTTCCTAGCCAACCCGATGGTGGATTTGTGCCGTTGATAATTTTTATCTGTTGCGAAAATCCCGCGAGTAATTCTGAGGTCGAATCCGTCGACTGGTCGTCGAGAACGGTGATCGAGGCGTTTTCCAACCCGCGTTGCGCAATCACCGACGCGACCGCCCCTTCAACATTCCGTTCCTCATTGCGCATAGGAATAAGAATTGCAATAGAGTCAGTGATGGTTGTCGACTGAGCGGGCGTGATGACGCGCATTGAAAAACTGTTGATGATGACCAAACCGCAGCCAACGAAGCTCAGTATTAGGGATGCGATTAGCATTTAGAGTTGATCAGGACGTCCGAATGAAAGCGCGAAAAAATATGGCGCTAACAAAGCACCGAGTACCACGGTGCCTAGCAACGCGACGCCTGGTCGGTGGAAATAAAGAAGGTTTCCAATCAATCCGGCAAAAAGAGTCCAGCCGAGAAGAATGTCCATGGCCAAGGAGTTTGCGCCCACCCGCTTTCGCTCCTTGGGGAGCGCCAAATGGAGAATCGCGATGATTCCCATTCCGGCGAATAACCAACCAGCGGCATTAGAAAGTGGAATTTGGTGCTCGAACGGAACCGTTGCACCAGATAACTTCCACGTCCACCTGTGATCGCTCACCATCTGTGGATCGAGAAATAGATCCCACGCCATAAGAACCGCTCCGCCATATAAGAACGCCCAATGCGGAGTGACTCGGCGCGCGACTATGAGCGCAGGATGCACCATCATGATCCATGCGAATGGCACAACCAACGGAACGCTAAGGATTGATAGTCCTAAAGTGCTTGAATAGGCGTAGTGACCAAATGGCCAACCGGTTCGACTTCCGAGTTCCTCTACGCCCCAGGCGTAACCGAATACGAGCACTAACAGCGTGTAGGCGTATCTATTTCCGTAAGAATAAATGGCATGTAAAAGCACTAGCGCCGCGCCGATATATACGGTGGCAATCGTGACGATGCGAAGAGCGTTGTGCGAGGTCAGCGGATAAGAAATTTGTGCGGCAATTTCGAGTGCGAGTAGGCCAAAGAGCAAATAACTTTGTACTGGCGAAATACCGCGGCGCGATCGAGCGCGTTGGCGGTAGTACCGAGTAGACATGTGCCTAGTCTGCCGTATTTATCAGTCTGGCGTCTTAAGGGTGCCGCTCTCTTCGAGCACCGCGAACCGAGCGAAGAGTTCTTCGGCGTACCAATTCAATTGTTCGGTCGCTCTGATGGCGGCCGTGTGAGCCGCCCCTTGGTATGCGAATTCGCGAATTGCGGCGGCCGAATCCCAGATGGAGAAAGTCCCTTGCAATCCGATGGGGGCTTCACCTATTCCGATTGCCGCACGCAAGCCAGTTGACTGTCGCAGGCTGGTCGTCACGGGTGGTACGGCTCGCCAGAATTTTGCATTCATGCGCCATTTGATCCGAGCACGAGTTATTGCTGCGACGGGTCCATTCCACTTCTCGGATGGTTCTGCTGTGACAGTGAACGGAGTTTTGCCTGACCATTGACCGTGAGATGAAATCGGCTTGAGGAGCAGTCGATATTCGGATTGCGAGAAAGTGCGCCACGAATTTACGACTCGGCTGTTATGAAATGCGGCAACATCTTCTTCGGGAATGACGACGAGCAATCCCCAACGCGTGATATCCGCATCCGACGGAGTGAAGGTCTCGCCTTTGCCGGTTCCGAGTGACTTAAAAAATGTAACGCTGGTTGCGCGAAGCGATAATCGATCAACACCCATGTGCCACAGCGCGCGTGCAAGATGCCGTTTTTTGATGGACCAGAAATAAACGACGACCATCAGGCAGAGATTTCAGCAGCGGCAAGAATTTCTGCGATAACCGCTTCGGGCTGATCCCACATCGGCGCATGGCCACATTCGGAAAGCACAACCCACTTGGCATGCGCAGGGAGTAGCGATTGTTCTTGCGAGGTACGAGCGGGCAAGGTGTTGTCGGTATCACCAAAAATAATTGTGGTCGGCACCGATTCTGGAATGTCGGCTTCAAATCGCGCACCGAGGAATGCATCCCATGCTGGGAAGTATCCCTTCGAAGTTCCCATATCCATCGTCGCGTTGAGCATTACGTCAAGCGGCAACTCGCGCCATTTTGGACTTACCAACCCAAAGCCAATTTTCTTTGCCCACTCATATTTCAACAATGACGGTGCAACCGACTTCAGCGAGACCGCCATAACGCGCGATACGGCCGCACCTGGAACGCGTGACGTATATGGAGTAAGCCATAAGCCAGCTGGCGCGAGCGCGGTGACGCTCTTAATCCGATTCGGATGAAGCGCCGCCATTTCAAGCGCGATCCAACCGCCCAATGAATTGCCGACTAAATGAAATTCATTAAAGCCAACCGCCGCCATTTCGTCGACTAAACGGTTTGCCAAGGAGACCGGATCCATCGGTTGCGCCGGTTCGTGCGGCGATTGACCGTGACCCGGTAAATCCATTGCGATGGTGGTGAATTGCTGTGAAAGAGTGGGGGCGATTAGATTCCACGCCCGAGCCGAGGATCCCAATCCATGTACAAGCAATATCGGTTCGCCTGATCCGGTAATCGTGGAGCGCAGCGTCATAGTGGAATTTTAACGAGCACCGAAGAAACGCGATACTCCAATTCCCAGCACCATTCCCACCATCTGAGCGGCGATGAAGGGCAGGATGGAATGGGGCGCGATACCAGCGTAGGTATTGCTCATCGACCGAGCGATCGTCACAGCTGGATTCACAAACGAGGTGGACGAGGTGAAGAAGCAGGCCGCGCCAATCCATGCACTGATTACTACCGGCGCGAAGCGGAGCGATTGGTTTTTGCGCAGCAGGGCAATCACAACCAGCAACCCAGCGGTCGCCAATACTTCACCTAGGTATTTACTCATTCCGCTGCGGTCATGATGCGAGGCAAAGACGAGTGGCTTGTTGAACATAAAGTTGGCGGTGATGGTGCCGACTATCGCGCCAGCAATCTGAACACCCACATACAAGGCGGCGGTTGCGGCAGAAATTTGTCGCCGCCAGAGTTCCACGATGGTCACGATGGGATTGAAGTGAGCCCCGCTAATCGGCCCAAAAATAGTGATTAATACCGCGAGAATCGAGATGATGCAGAAGACGTTAATCATTAAGCGAACGCCACCATCGTTGCTGATATTGGTCGCCATGATGCCGGACCCAATGATGGTGAGGAGCAGTAGAGCGGTGCCGATAAATTCGGAGGTTAGTCGACGACTCACGCGAGCAACCATGCGCTTATCCGAGCCATGTCTTGAGGATAGTGAAAATGGCGATTGCATAAAGGACTACGGCAAATGCTTGCCGTAGTTGCTTGGCCGGCACGCGCTTACTGAAATGTGAAGCAATGGTGGAGACGACCACCGCGGAGGCAGCGATTGCCGCCGGAACAAACCAATGAACCTCATGCCAGATATTGTGGTGGCCAATAAATGAGGTCAAGCAGTTCAGCGCAATGATCAGCAGCGAGGTGCCAGCCGCTTTATTGTGCGGAATATGAAAGAAGAGCACAAGGACGGGAATCGCTAAAAAGCCGCCGCCAATTCCAAAAATTCCGGTCATCGCGCCGATGACGAGCGAAATCGCGAGCAGTATTAAGAATGGAATTTTGCGCTCTGGTCGATCCGTGACATTTCCGCGCAACATGGACGTGCCAGCAAGTACGAGAATGATTGCGAATCCGCCCGTGATGACGGATGGAGCTAAATGTTTCGCGACTACCGAGCCGCCTAGATTGGTGACGAGACCCAACGCCCATACCGTGAACGCCTCGCGATAGAGAACGTCCTTGCTTCGCGCCTTAGGAATGACGCCAAAGAGCGCGGCGATAAATACGACCGCCAATGAGGCGGTGGTCGCGTGAATCGGGGAGTAATGAAATATGTAGAGCAGGATGGGCACGGTCAGCATCGCGCCGCCCGCCCCGACTAGTCCGAGGACCGAGCCTACGAAGGCCCCACTGAGCAGGGCGAGCGCCAGGTTCAGAGGGGTATCCACCCGGCTATCCTGCCAGCCAGCCCGAGCCACCTTGCCGGGCCTTGCCTTTGTCAGTGGGGGCAGTTATCTTTCGAACATATGTTCGAACAACCCGCCTCCGTCTCCGTTTCTGACCAACAGGTTCCTGACCAACAGGTTCCTGACCAACAGGTTCCTGACCAACAGGT
>DAIPLA010000002.1:0-43331 GCA_036769465.1 Candidatus Nanopelagicaceae bacterium | reverse complement strand
ACCAACAGGTTCCTGACCAACAGGTTCCTGACCAACAGGTTCCTGACCAACAGGTGCCCTTGTCAGCTCCGTCAGCTCGAGTCTTAGCCCCCGAAGGGGAGCCGCTTGAGTTCATCTACAAGGGCAAACGCTTCCATATTCACGCCATCGTCTCCAGGTGGCGTGAATCCGGAGGTTGGTGGAATCGAATCGCTGATGGCAAGAACCATCTCCAGGACGAACTAGCGATCTTTGATGACGGCGCTCGCGCTATCTGGCGAGTAGAAGCGGCCCCCGAAGGCGCACTCTCTACCTTTGAGATCGAGCTCGACGAGCTGACTAACAAGTGGATCATTCGTCCCACATCTCGTCCGCAGTAATAACCATCTCGATAAAGAACCTGATATCTCATGACCAGTTTCACCCATTTACGAGTGACCAGTGGCTACTCCTTTAAATACGGAACAGCACAACCAGATGAACTCGTCGAACGCGCCGCAGAATTTGGCATGCGGTCGCTTGCCCTGACCGACCGTGACAATATGGCTGGCGCGATTCGTTTTGCGCAAAGTTGTGAAAACTTTGGCGTTGCACCAATCCTCGGAGTCAACCTCAGTTTTCTTCAGAAGAAATTCCGAGTCACTCTGCTCGCCCAATCTGGAAAGTTGGGCTCGCTCTATCGATTGCTCTCCGCTCTCAATCTAGGCAACCCGCAATCAAGTGAAAATATTTTGAGCTACGAACTCCTCGAACGATTTGCAGAATATGCGCGTGATCTCATCATCCTTCATGGCCCGGAGTCACAACTCGGCGCCGCAATCGGTCGTCGTCGACAAACCGAAGCGCTATCGATATTCAACTCCACCCGAGAGTTATTTGCCGCGCAGATAATTGAAGTCGTCTCGCATCAAACACCGGGCGATGGGGCTTTCAGTACTCCGCATGCGGCTAAAGCACTGGGCTTTGCTAGAGATCATGGCTTGCCGGCTATCGTGACAAATGCGGCGCGCATGCTTGACCGAACAGATGGCCCGGTCGCAGATATTTTGGATGCAACCCGCAATCTGGTGCCGTTGAATTATCGCCACATCGAACGCCGCAATAGCGAGGCCTATCTCAAGGATTCAGCATCAATGACACGAATCGCTGACGAAATAGCTCGGGCGGCAGGGGAGCGAAACGCTCGAACCCTGCTCCATGAGACCGCGGTCTGGGCTGAGCGCACCGTGTTATCTCCGCGCACCGATATCGGACTAGGCGAAATCCATTTACCCGAACCCAGCGTTGTGGGCTCACGCTCGCACTCAGAAATGGCGGCACAACTGCGGGCGCGATGCGAACGCGGGTTGGCTAGTAAATATCGCGGCTCGCTATCGGTTGCCGCGGCCGAGCGGTTAGAAGAAGAACTCGCCACTGTGCGAACGCTTGGTTATGAATCGTATTTTTTAACGGTCGCGGATATTGCAGATATGGCTCGTGAACGATCGGTGCGAGTTGCCGCGCGGGGTAGCGGGGCGGGCTCGCTGATCTGTTATCTCTTGGGGATATCGGGGGTCGAGCCGCTTTCGCAGGGTCTCATCATGGAGCGATTTTGCTCGACGTTGCGCGGTGAATTGCCCGATATTGATATCGACGTGGAATCGCATCGGCGATTAGAAATATATGACGCGGTCTTTGCTCGGTATGGCGACGCTAATTGGAGTACACCTAATAATCAATCGCGGGTCGCGACGGTGGCGATGGTAGAGACCTATCGCGCGCGTCACGCGATTCGTGACGTTGGAGCGGCGCTTGGAATTCCAGCGGTGGAGAT
Organism: Candidatus Nanopelagicaceae bacterium; assembly: GCA_036769465.1. GTDB lineage: Bacteria > Actinomycetota > Actinomycetes > Nanopelagicales > Nanopelagicaceae > AAA044-D11. The sequence continues at coordinate 41,539 of DAIPLA010000002.1, read as the reverse complement.
TGATCTGATTGCAAAATCATTGCCCCATATCCGAGCCAGCAATATTTCTAAAGCGCTGAACAACTTGCCCGAACTCAAATCGCTCAATCTAAATACTCCACTTCTTAAAATGGCGATTCATCTCGCCGGGCGGCTCGATGGTTTACCGCGCCATTTAGCGATGCACCCATGCGCGATAGCGCTTTCGGATATCGCCATTCATGATCGAGCGCCGATGGAGCGCAATCCCAGCGGGTATCCGATGGTGCAATTTGATAAAGATGACGTTGAAGGAATTGGCTTGCTCAAGCTCGATGTCTTGGGGGTGCGGATGCAATCGGCGATTTCGTACGCGCTCGACGAGATTGAACGAGTTGAGGGAAGAGCGGTCGATATTGATGGGATCTCGCTCGACGATAAGAAGACCTTTGATTTAATTAAATCGACGAGAACGCTCGGCATCTTTCAGATTGAGAGCCCTGGCCAACGCGAGTTGGTGGGAAAGATGGCGCCCGATTCGTTTACGGATTTGATTATCGATATCTCACTCTTTCGGCCGGGTCCGGTGAAGAGTGACATGATCACGCCCTTCCTTAACTATCGACAGAAGGTTCCTGGTCGTTCAGGAGAATCCGCCAAACCCGAAATACATCCTGATCTGATTGAGATTCTCCGCGACACCGAAGGCGTTGTCGTCTTTCACGAACAGGTCATCCGCATCATCGCCACATTGACCGGCATCACGTTGGCCGAAGCGGATGAGAAGCGGCGCGAACTAGGAACGCTTGAAGGGCAACAGCGAGTATGTGATTGGTTCTATCCCACCGCCTTGTCGCGCGGCTATTCCGAAAAAACGGTTACCCACATCTGGGAGATTCTTCGTTCCTTTGCTTCGTTTGGTTTTTGCAAGGCCCACGCGGCGGCATTCGCGTTGCCCACGTATCAATCGGCCTGGCTGAAGACGCATTACACCGCCGCCTTCTTGGCGGGGGTCATGACGCATGACCCAGGGATGTACCCGAAGCGGTTAATCGTGGACGAGGCGCGGCAATGGGGGATTCAGATTTTGCCAATCGACATCAACCTCTCGGATACCACCTACCGAGTAGAGCGAGTTACTACATCAGATCGCGCACCATATTCGGCACCGGATCTAGCAAGCACCGGAGCGCCACTCGAACTCCCTGATGCGCGCGGATACGGAATCCGCATTGCGCTAAGCGATGTGCAAGGAATTAGTGATGCCGAAATTACAAGCGCGATTGCTGGTCGGCCTTATGTAGACCTGGCAGACTTTGTCTACCGAGCTGGTGTCAGCCGACCAGTAGCAGAAGCGCTGGTATTGATTGGCGCTTTTGATTCTATTCATGGAATAACCAAGATCTCTGGAAGCACATCGAGCGGCATCAACCGACGAGATCTCCTGTTGCACCTACAAGATTTATATAGTCGAGTAGGCGGAAAATATTCAGCGGCATCGAGTCAACTTTCCTTAGAGCTAGGCGTACCAGAGCTTTCAGCCAGCGGTCTTCCCGATTTAAATCCAGGCGAACGAGTCTCGCATGAGATGCAATTATTGGGAATCGATGTCTCGCAACACATGATGCACTTCTATGCAGATTTCCTTAATCATGTTGGGGCGATTAAATCATCCGAGGTAATCCATCAGCGTTCTGGCCAATCGATTCTGGTTGCGGGAGTGAAAGTTGCGCTACAGACGCCGCCGGTTCGGTCTGGCCGACGAGTCATGTTTTTAACTTTGGACGACGGCTACGGGTGCAACGACGCCACCTTCTTTGAAGATGTGCAAGAACGGACCGCCGCCTTATTGCGCAACGGCTCGCTCTTTTTGGTGCGGGGAGTAGTGCGAAGAACCGGCCCGCGCGGAGTATCAATTCGTGCGACCGCGGCATGGGATTTAAGCGATTCGTATGAGAAGTGGCGTAATCTCGTCGTTGATGACCAGCAAATTCCCGGAAGCGTCCGACATGCTTGAAAACACCATTCTGCATGTCGATATGGATGCTTTCTACGCTTCCGTGGCGGAAAAAGACGATCCCAGCTTGCGCGGCAAAGCGGTAGTAGTCGGAGCAGGCGCGCGCGGAGTAGTCCTCTCGGCTAACTACGAGGCTCGAAAATTTGGAATTCGAGCAGCCATGCCAGTTGGCCGGGCGCAGCGCATGGCGCCACACGCAATCTTCGTCGCGCCAGAACACCACCGTTATGCCGAGGTCTCCGAAAGCATTATGGAGATATTTCGATCGACCTCGCCGCTCGTCGAACCCATTTCGTTGGATGAGGCCTTTATCGATGTAACAGGCGCACGGAAGTTGCTCGGAACAGGTCGGGAGATTGCGCAATCTATTCGTGCACAAATATTGGAGCGCGAAGGTCTCACGTGTTCTGTGGGAATAGCGTCGACAAAATTTATCGCCAAGTTAGCATCTGGTCGTTGTAAGCCGAATGGCGTTTTAGAAATCGCCACGGATCGAGTGCTTGAGTTCTTACATCCACTTCCGGTTAATGCAATTTGGGGGGTAGGCCCAAAAACCGCGGAAGAGTTAATAAAGCTTGGGTTACACACTGTTGCCGATGTTGCTAACACACCGCGAGCCACATTAATTAGAGCCTTGGGTGAAGCGACCGGATCGTCCTTATACGAATTAGCGTGGGCGCGCGATTATCGAGATGTGGTTTCGGATGAGCCAGATAAAAGCATCAGCGCCGCTGAAACTTTTTCATATGACATCGAGGATCACGAGATAATTTTGCGGGAACTATTACGCCTAACCGAAAAAGCTACGCATCGACTTCGTGAACGCGATATGAGCGCGCGCACCATCTCGATAAAGGTTCGCTTTGCCGACTTTAAAACCATTAATCGGTCTAAGACCGTGCCGCTTCCTATCAGCGGTACAAAAGAAGTCTATGAAGTTGCCAAGCAGTTATTCCAAGCGTTGAAGTTGGAACGAGCTCGCCTACGATTAGTAGGAATTAGTTTGGAGGGGTTGGTCGACGGTACCGACGGACCCGAGCAGCTCGAGATGCGATTTGATGGAGGCGATCGCGATAAAGGCTGGCGCGAAGCAACGAAAGCAATCGACGCCGCGACCGGCCGATTCGGCTTGGGAAGCGTGCGACCGGCCCGTCTCTTTAGGCCTGGAAGTGAGGCTGGAAGTAAGCCTGCAAGTAAGCCTGGAAAGCCGAATTCGACCGCCAAAAGTGAGCAACCGCCTACACATTTGGACTTTCGCTCTTAGTAGTCCTGCTCTATTCTGTTGCTATGCCTCTCTCCGACCACGAAAAACGCCTTTTGGCGGAGATGGAAGCTGCGCTGGAACAGGACGATCCCCGCTTAGTTTCAACCCTGACTGGCAAGGCGCGCACTCGAAAGGCCAGCCGAGTTCTCGCTGGTGGAGTCACCGTTCTTGTGGGCATGGCGATCATCATCTCTGGCCTGATTGCGAAGGTTGTTCCGGTCGGGATAGCCGGCTTTCTCGTGGCCTTGGCTGGTCTCGTTCTGATTTTCTCGAACCTCTCTGCCCTCGGTGACGGTGCGCCCGGCCAACGGGGAACGACATCTCCTGGACCAAAAAAAGGCGGTTGGAGTTCACGCCTGGAAGAGCGCTGGGAGCGCCGCAATAACGATCAGTAGGAATAACGATCAGTAGCTGACGCAACAAACCATCAACCGCCTCTCATTCGAGGGGCGGTTTTTCATGCCAAAAAACGGCTCAATCTCAGTGGGGCGACGGTGCGCTGGGGTGGAAGTGGGTGGGGCAGTAGGGGCGGAAAGGGAAAGAAAGTGGGCAAAGATGGTTGAAAATGGAGGAAAATGGAGTAAAGTGGGGTTCTAGCCAATATTTCGCTCGTGGGGAGCGGAAATCGGCTGGTTTTTAAATCACCGGGGGAGGTGGGATACGTGTTTCTCGGTACCCATGAACCCAAGCTCGATGAAAAAGGGCGCCTCATTTTGCCCGCCCGATTCCGCGACGAACTCGCCAATGGCCTGGTCATCACCAAGGGTCAAGAGCGTTGCCTCTACGTATTCCCCAGTAATGAATTTGCCGCCATCACCGATCGCTTGCGCCAAGCACCCGTCACCGAAAAGGCTGCTCGCGATTACATGCGCGTGATGTTCGCGGGAGCGCACGACGAAGTTCCGGACAAGCAAGGACGCGTAACGATTCCCGCGGGTCTGCGCACGTATGCAGCACTGGAAAAAGATTGCGTGGTTATTGGCGCAAATACTCGCCTCGAAATTTGGGATTCCGAATCATGGAATTCATATCTCGCGGATCGCGAGAAATCATTCTCTGATGTCTCTTCGGAGGTGCTACCCGGACTCTTCTAACAACTCTCTGTTGTGGCCACCGCCGACCTCATAACGACGCCCCTTCCCCGGCGCCGTTACCCCAAGATCCGTCGGCCGGCGGTGACCAGAGCAGAGAGCACATCACACAACAGAATCTCGACCGATGCCCAACTGATAGTCACCGAATAAAGAATATAAAAGTTACAACCGATAGAAAGGGGAAGCAGATGCAACTACATATACCTGTAGCGCTTGAACGATGCATCGCATTGCTCACCCCATCCATCGAGGCGGTTCAGAATCCGGTAGTCGTCGATGCAACGCTAGGCATGGGCGGGCATACGCACGAACTTCTCCGCCGTTTTCCGAATTTAAAAGTCATTGGATTAGACCGCGATCAATCAGCAATTGATGTGGCAACCAAGACGCTCGCAGAATTTTCCGCTCGACTAACCATTGTCCACGCCGTCTATGACCAGATTGCTGACGTGCTTTCTGATTTGAATATCCCATCGGTTGATGGTGTTCTCTTCGACCTCGGTGTCTCATCGATGCAACTAGATTTCGCTGAACGAGGTTTTGCGTATTCACAAGAGGCACCGCTCGATATGCGAATGGATCAGAGCAGCGGCTTATCTGCACAGGAAGTTTTGAATACCTACTCTCGCCAGGATTTGGTTCGAGTAATACGCACATATGGCGAAGAGAAGTTTGCGACCAAAATCGTTGACAACATTATCGCCGCGCGTGAGGCGGGCACGCTTCGCACAACGACGGACTTAGCAACCATTGTGAAAGAGAGTATTCCAGCACCCGCTCGTCGAACCGGTGGCAATCCAGCTAAGCGGACCTTCCAAGCTCTTCGCATTGAAGTAAATAACGAGCTCTCGGTTCTCGAGCGCGCTCTTCCAGCCGCCACCTCTCACCTCGTGGTGGGCGGCCGAGTCGTAGTTATGGCTTATCAATCGCTGGAAGACAAAATTGTTAAGCGGTATTTCTCTGAAATAACCGCCTCGCGATCACCGCTTGGGTTACCGATTGACCTGCCCAATTCAGCCGCACACTTCTCGCTCGTTATTCGAGGAAGCGAATCCGCGACGGATGAAGAAATTGAGGCCAATCCTCGAGCCGCATCAATGCGACTTCGCGCGGTCGAAAGGTTGGCCGCGTAATGGCGATCGCAACCTTACCTCCGACGATTACTCGCCCAGCGACCGCGCTACGAGCTCGCGGAGCTCAAGCCTTTCTCAAGATTGCACCAGATTTAAGAGTCGAGCCAGGCCAACGCACAAGTGGTCGGGGCTTCATCGTCATTTTGGCGTTAATCGTCTTCTTTAACATCCTGACGCTGCTGGTTATCAATACTCTCATGACGCAAGACGCATTCGTTCTTGAGAATTTAAAGCAACAAAATCGCACATTGGTGGATCAGCGTGATGCGATAGTAAATGAGACAAATGTGCTCGCATCTCCTGATCAACTCGCGGCCGCGGCCAAGAAATTGGGCATGACGCCAGCGACAAAAATTAATTACCTTGACCTTTCCCAATCCTCTGTCGCCCCATCAAATCAGCTGGATCAGGTAAATCAAGTAGCGCAACCCACCATGCAATTAGTCATTCCTCATCACACCCCATCTACGGCCGGGGGAGTGAAGTAATGGCTCAGCGAGATATGTATCAACGTCGCATTCGAGCGATGGTCGGAATCATGCTGGTATTTCTGGTGGTCATTGCGCTTCGATTGGTCGATGTTCAGGCGGTCCAAGCCAGCTCAATTAGTAAGCGCGCGACCAACGAGATGATGATGACCTCAACGCTGCTCGCGCCACGAGGCGAGATCACGGACATTAACGGCGTGGAGCTAGCCCGAAGCGTCGATGCCATTACTGTCGTTGTGGATCAGACGATGATTGCGGATCCAGCTACCACCGCATCTGTCGTCGCGCCAATTTTGAATATCGCAGCCCCAGATTTGCAAACACTTTTGACGGGTACAAAGCGTTATCAAATTGTGGCAAAGAACGTTGCACCAGCTGTCTGGCAGAACTTGCAAACGACCTTGACGAATTACAACCGCGCAAGCGGACTTGCAAAGCGCATCGTCGGATTTTTCTCTGAGCGTGGCTACGTCCGCGAGTATCCGACCGGCAAACTCGCCGCATCGCTCGTTGGCATAACAAACGCAGCAGGAGTCGGTGCGTCGGGAATCGAATCAAGTTTGAATTCAAAACTTGCTGGCTCAAACGGCGAGTACCTGTATGCGAATGGCGCCGGCACCATCATTCCTGGCTCTGCAGTTGTTAAAACCGAAGCAAAGCCCGGCACTGGAGTTCAGCTCACCATCAATCGCGATGTTGAATGGGTGGCACAGGATGCAATCGCGGCCGCGGTTAAATCTTCGAAGGCAGCCTCCGGGACCGTAATTGTTATGGATCCCAAGACCGGCCGCATATTGGCCGAAGCGAGTGCGCCATCCTTTGATCCTTCAATTCCGAAGACCATCACGCAGGACAGCCTGCGCAATCCTGCGGTTCAGGATATGTACGAGCCAGGTTCGACCGGAAAGGTAATTACCCTTTCGGCGGCGTTGGAAGAGAAGACGATCACCCCCACGACGGTTTTCGACGTTCCGTATTCACTTAAATTTGCCGGCGGCGTCTATCACGACGCGGAACATCACGGGGATTTGCATCTCACTGCTACCGGCGTATTAGCCCAGTCGAGCAACGTCGGCGCCATCCAAATCGGCGCGACCATGTCGCATGACACTTTGTACAACTACCTGACGAAATTTGGAATTGGTGCGAGCACGGGATCTGGCCTGCCGGGCGAACAACTTGGCCAACTGCCACCTGTAGCCTCATGGTCTAACTCATCGGCGCCAACAATTTCGTTTGGCCAGGGATATTCGGTTACCGCGCTGCAGGCCACGAGCGTTATGGCCACCATCGCCAATGGCGGGGTTCGCGTTTCGCCAACGGTTATCGCAGGTACTACCGATAGCAGCGGCCACTATGCGCCGGCGGCAAATCAGAGCAGCATTCGCGTTGTGAGCGCTCAGACCGCGCAAGAGATTCGCACAATGTTGGAAAGCGTGGTGTCACAGAACGGCACGGCGCCGGCTGCCGCAATTCCGGGATACCGGGTGGCGGGAAAAACTGGCACAGCGCAACGCGCTGATTCCACGTGTGGCTGCTATCGCGGATACACCTCATCATTTATTGGTTTTGCACCCGCGGATAATCCGGCTTATGTGGTGAGCGTTGTCATTCAAAATCCACAAGGACAGCATCTGGGTGGCGTTATCGCCGCACCGGTCTTCCAAAAAGTCATGTCCTTCGTGTTGCAAACTGAACACGTTCCACCGACTGGCGGAAAGCCAACTCCGTACCCACTCAATGCCGCGGATTTGGCCGGCGCTCCGACGACGATCAAGAAGAATTAGGTTCAGATCGTGTCGTCAACCGCTATTCGCCCGCTAGGTGAATTTTCTAAGTCAATCGGCGATGTGGAACGATTCCTTGGATTGCCCGAAAGCTCGAATGAACTTCGCTTTACAGGCGTAAGCGCGGACTCACGTGCCGTTCAACCCGGCGACCTATTCATCGCAGCACCTGGGGCAACCCCGAACTCTGCGCACGGTTCGGCGTTCGTTGAAGCCGCCGTGAAAAATGGTGCGGTCGCAGTCCTCTCTGATGTGTCGATTAGCACGAAAATCACCGAAACATTGGGCGTGCCAGTAGTAACAACCGCGCATCTAAAATCAATTATCGGAGATTACATCGGCGAAATCGCCTCGTGGTTTTATCAGTCGCCGTCTCGCGCGATTGCCTGTGTCGGAATAACAGGAACAAATGGCAAGACAACAACGGCCACCGTTCTCAAGCAACTATGGGATCGCGATGGACGTTCCACCGGATTAATCGGCACGTTAGGCATTGATCTGGCTGGCGAATTCCACTCGGGTACCCACACCACTCCAATGGCACCAGAACTTCAGGCAGTTGTCGAAACGATGAGAGAGCGACACATCCGAAACCTTGCGATGGAGGTAAGTTCCCATGCGTTGGTTCAAGGGCGCGCGCGCGGAATGCGCTTTGACATCGTCGCTTTCACGAATTTGAGCCAAGATCACCTCGACTTTCACGGAACGATGGAAAATTATTTCCAAGCAAAGGCGAGTCTGTTTACCAATCAATACGCCGAGCGAGCGGTAATCAATATTGACGATGACTATGGTCGCCGGCTCCTAGGCCTGGCGACAATTCCGGTTGTCACCCTTTCGAGAATTGACCGGAAGGCTAATTGGTTCTATGAACGAGTCGAGAGCGAAGTTAACGGCTTTTCGGTTGCGATTCGCGGCGAGTCGGGCGTATTGATTGAGGGCTTTCTGCCATTTCTCGGTGAACATAATCTGGATAACGTATTAATGGCGGTTGCGATTGCAACGATGCAGGGCGTAGACCCGCTCGTCATTGCTAGTTCTTTGCCGACGCTGCAGTCCGTATCGGGCAGATTGGAGATGGTCAACGTCGGTCAGGATTTTCAGGCGGTGGTTGATTTCGCGCACTCACCCGACTCGGTTGAACGAATACTCCGCACGTTGCGCGCATCGACGCAGGCTCGAGGCGGTCGTTTAATCGCGGTGCTTGGTTGTGGCGGAGATCGAGATAAATCAAAGCGTCCGATTATGGGTCGCGCCCTGCTGGAAGGTTCGGACGTCGCAATTTTTACTAGCGACAACCCGCGCTCGGAAGACGCTCGCGAAATCTTGAATGAAATGACTCATGGCCTTTCGATGAAAGATGAGTCTGCGGTTGAAGTCGATCGACGAGCCGCGATAGCGCTTGCGGTCGCTACCGCGATGCCGGGTGACACGGTTGTGGTGCTCGGTAAGGGCCACGAAACGGGCCAGGAGATCAGCGGTGTGAAGTATCCATTTGACGACCGGGTTGAACTTGCGCAGGCGATTGAGGCGCTCCGATGATTTCGATGACCGTTCAGGAGATCGCGCGCGTTGTTCAGGGTTCGGCCGAAGGTGGACTCGCATCGGACCTCGTTGTTACGCAGTATCCGGTCATTGATTCGCGCGCCGCGTCTGCGAAGAATTTCTTCGTCGCATTTAAAGGTGAGAGCGTAGATGGCCATGACTTTGTTGGTCAGGCGATTGCAGCAGGATCGCCCTTCGCGCTTGTGAGCACAAGCGTCGCATTCCCATCTATCAAAGTTGAAGATGTTACGGATGCGCTCTCTCGACTTGCTCGTCATGTGCGAGAAGCGCTGCCCAACCTTCAGGTCGTTGGCTTGACCGGGTCGCAGGGTAAGACCACGACCAAAGATTTGCTCGCTCATATTCTGACCACCGCGGGCGAGACCGTCGCGCCGGAAGGTTCGTTAAACAATGAGATTGGCGTTCCATTGACGCTACTTCGCTCGACGTCTCAGACTCGATTCTGCGTTGTTGAAATGGGCGCTCGGCATCGGGGAGATATCGCGCATTTAGTCGCGATTGCTCAACCCAATGTTGGCGCGGTTCTGGTTGTTGGTTCGGCTCATCTCGGCGAGTTCGGTTCGCGCGAGGGTATTGCACTGGCAAAAGGGGAGATGGTCGCAGACCTTCGGCCTGGTGCGACCGCGGTTCTTGGGACGTATGACGAATTCACTCCACGCATGCCGACACCAGCGGGCGTTAAAAGATTGACCTTTGGCGAGACGATGGACTGCGATATCCGCGCTACCGATATCGAATTCCGCGAGGGGCGCGCTCACTTTGATCTGGTGACGCCTGGTGGGCGAGAGACTGTCGGGTTACAACTGTTGGGTATGCATCAGGTGGCTAACGCACTCGCCGCGGCGGCAATAGCGACTGCGCTGAATCTTCCCATTGAATCTATCGCGGCGGCTTTATCAACCGCTGAGACCATGAGCAAATGGCGAATGGAACTACGCGAAGCGGGCGACGTCGCACTTATCAACGACGCATACAACGCTAACCCGGAAAGCATGGCAGCCGCGCTTCGTACTTTGGTATTGATTGCCCAAGAGCGAGGTGGTTCTGCCTGGGCTATGGTCGGACGAATGCATGAGCTTGGTGACTCGCAGGATCGCCAACACGAGGAAATCGGTCTGCTCGCCGCTAACCTTGGCGTTGATCATCTGGTCGCAATCGGCTGTGATGAATACCTAACCGCGGTACGGGGGCTTTCCGATATGGCTGTTCATAGCTGTGCAGATATCGACGCCGCTATGGAATTGGCCGACCACGTTTCAGCCGGGGATGTAGTCCTAGTAAAGGCCTCTCGAGCGGAACGACTAGATATTCTTGCGAGTTCGTTGTTAGAAACATTACATAAGCGCGAGGTGATGGAATAACCATGAAGGGAATTCTCGTCGCCGGTGCGTCAGCTACATTGTTGAGTTTTTTGCTCACTCCAATGCTCATTCGCCTGCTCGCACGTCGCGGTTATGGTCAAATGATTCGAGACGATGGACCGCAGTCGCACCACGTGAAGCGTGGCACCCCGACGATGGGCGGAATAGTTTTAATCACCGCGACGCTCATCGCTTACCTCGCCGCACACTTGTGGACGGGTGCTCGAATGAGCGCTTCTGCGTTATTGGTGATCGGACTCATCGTGGGCCTGGGCTTGGTTGGACTTCTTGATGACTGGCTGAAGGTTGTTCGGCAACAGTCGCTTGGATTGCGCGCTAAGCAAAAGCTGGCTGGCCAGGCAATTTTCGCAATTGGTTTTGGTGTACTGGGTTTGCGCTTTAAAGATAGCTACGGCCTTACGCCGATCTCACTTCATTTCTCCACCGTTCGCGATACATCGATAAAAATCGGTGCGGCCGCCGTGGTCGTGTGGATTATTTTCATGGTCCTCGGCACCAGCAACGGCGTCAATCTCACTGATGGATTAGACGGATTGGCGACCGGTGCCGCAATCATGACCTTCCTTGCCTTCATCATGATTGGCGTCTGGGAGTTCAAGCAGAGCTGCGCCCTATCGCACAATCTCATCTCCAAGTGTTATCAGGTACGTGATCCACTCGATATGGCTGTTCTTGCCGCAGCGTTAGCGGGCGCGTGTGCGGGATTCTTGTGGTGGAACGCATCGCCCGCAAAGATTTTCATGGGCGACGTTGGTTCGCTCGCCCTTGGAGGCGCAATTTCAGGACTTGCAATCACGCTTCGGACCGAGATGCTCTTGGCGTTGCTCGGCGGTCTCTTTGTCATCATCACGCTCTCGGTCATCATTCAAACCGGGTACTTCAAAATTTCTGGCGGTAAGCGAGTCTTTAAAATGGCTCCGCTGCAACATCATTTCGAGCTACTCGGATGGGGCGAAGTAACCATTGTGATTCGGTTCTGGATTATCGCCGGCATGTGCGTGGCGTCAGGTTTGGGCATTTTCTACGGACAATGGGTCGTGTCCTAACCATGTCTGCCGAAGGCTCCTTTTTAGCAAGCCTCGAAGGTAAAAAGTTCCTGGTAGTAGGCGGCGGTGTTACAGGCGCAGGAATCGTTAGTTTCCTCCAGAAGCACAATCCAGGCGAAATCATTGTTGTTGACGAGAAATCAGGCTCCCTCGCTGATGTAAGCGCTGTATCCGAATTGCCTGCCGGAGAGTTCGACTATGCGATTACATCGCCCGGTTGGCGTCCAGATCATCGCTTTTTACTCGAGCTTCGGGAACGACATATAGATATGTATAGCGAATTGGATTTCGCGTGGATGGTTAAGGCGGAATTAGCCCCCGCGCAGAAATGGATTGCGCTTACTGGCACAAATGGAAAGACGACGACAATCCAGATGGTGGAGTCAATCTTTGATGCTAGCCACGTGCGGGGAATAGCCTGCGGCAACGTGGGAACCAGCGTTCTTACAGCGTTGATGAATGAAGAGCCATACGATGTACTTGCACTCGAGCTTTCGTCATTTCAGATTTTCGGGTCACAGCTACCGCGATATGAGGCAGTCGCGATTCTCAATATCGCTGAGGATCACATCGACTGGCACGGGTCTTTTAAGGAGTACGCAGCGGCGAAGATGAAACTCTTGGCCCATACCTCGACCGCAATTTTGAATTTGAACGATCCTGAGATCGTTTTGCGATCGGTCGGTTGGAATGGTCGGAAAATATTTTTTGGACTCGATACGCCACAAGCGGGGGAAATCGGTTTAGTAGAGAACATTTTGGTCGACCGTGCATTCTCTGTCGATCCGCAAAACGCAGAACTGATCGCGGAACTTTTGGATTTTTCCAATCCGGTGCCCCACAACATACTGAACGCGATGGCAGCCGCGGGCTTGGCGCTTGCGCTCGGAATACCGCACCCAGAAATTCGTCGTGGCCTGGCCGCATTTTCCCCGGATCATCACCGATTGGAAGTGATCGCGGAGAACGAGGGCGTCGTCTGGGTAAACGATTCCAAGGCGACTAACCCGCATGCTGCCACCGCGGCACTTCAGTCTTATTTGTCAATCGTGTGGATTGCAGGTGGATTGGCAAAAGGCGCATCGATGGACGGACTTGTGCAAAAAGTTGGTCAACGCATTAAACACGCCTTGTTGATTGGCGAGGATCGAGCGCTTGTTCGCTCGGCTCTTGAGAAACATGCTCCGCATGTTGTGATTCATGATGTCGATATGACGTCGAGCCCAGAAGCGCTTATGGAAGCGCTGGTCACCCTTGCACGCTCACTTGCTGAGGCGGGCGACACTGTTCTCTTGGCGCCGGCGTGTGCGTCGATGGATCAATTTACATCGTACGCGCACCGAGGTGAAACTTTCGCCGCCGCGGTTCGGAAGGTGCTTTCGTTATGAAAAGCCGAAAGTACATTCACTTTCTCGCTAAGCCAGAAGCGAGCTACTACCTAATCCTTACCGCGGTTGGACTATTGACCGGACTCGGTTTGATTATGGTTCTTTCCGCATCGGCGGTTCAGTCATTTCAGCAATCCGGATCTAGCTATGCAATCTTTCTTAAGCAGTTGCTCTTTGTCGCCATTGGCGTAACAACGGCCGTCTTTGGCGCCCGGTTGACCTCCGACAAATGGGAGCGACTGGCACGGTTAGCGTTGCCGCTCGGCGCGCTCGCACTCTGCCTGCCATTGGTGCCACACCTAGGTAAAACAATCAACGGTAATAGAAACTGGATTGGTGTCGGTTCGTTCACTATCCAGCCGAGTGAGTTCGCAAAACTTGCCTTGGTCTTTTGGATTGCGATGCAACTACAGCGTCATCAAAAGCGAATTGACGCCGGATATGACTCCAACGCATTTGTATCACTATTGGGTGGAACCCTAATATTTTTGGCACTGGTCTTGGTAGGTCGCGATCTAGGTGACACATCCATTTTGGCCGGCATCATGGCGATGATGCTTTTTATTTCTGGCATCAAACTCTCGCACATCGCTGGCGTTGTGGGTCTCATGGGTGGGGGAGTTGCAACCCTCGTCATTGCGCAGCCATATCGACTTCGTCGCTTTGCCGCGATTGGAAATCCCTTTGCCCCTGCTGTGTACAAATTTGCAGGATGGCAACCTGCTCACAGCTTGATGGGGCTTGCCAGCGGTGGACTCTTCGGTGTCGGCATCGGCGCCAGTCGACAGAAATGGGCAAATTTGTCTGAGGCCCATACCGACTTTATTTTTGCCGTTATTGGTGAAGAGATGGGCCTTCTGGGCACACTCCTTGTTGTTTCCACCTTTGCGGTCCTGCTGTACGCAATTTTTCGAACCGCGCTCGATACGAAGAATTTATTCTCCAAATTTGCAGTGACTGGAGTCGGATGCTGGATTCTGATTCAGGTCATCTTTAATCTCTCCAGCGTTATTGGGATATTTCCAGTCGTAGGAGTCACCTTGCCCTTCATTTCCTATGGCGGCTCTTCGATCATCGCGATGTTCATCGGAATCTCCTTTGTTATAAATGTTGCTCGTCAAAACATCGCCATTCGTACGGCCAGTTCAGCTGATATCGAGAACGCGTCGCTGTGAAAGAGATGACAACGAGACGAATCGTGATCGCGGGTGGTGGGACCGCTGGACACGTTGAACCTGGGCTTGCTGTCGCTCAGGAGCTCCGTAAGGCGCTCGGGGCTAACACCGTTATTGAATTTCTCGGCACCAAGGGGGGCGTTGAGACCGACCTTGTTCCTCGAGCGGGTTACACCTTGCACACAATTAAGAAGGCCGTGATGCCTCGCACTCTGAATCTGCGCGCCGTCGGATTCCCATTCACTTTTCTACGAAGCATCAGTCAAGCCCGTCGGGTGGTTCGTGGCGCAGACGTGGTCATCGGCTTTGGCGGATATGTGTGCGCCCCAGCGTATTTAGCGGCATGGATTTCCCGAACTCCCATCCTGGTGCACGAAGCGAATGCCAAAGCGGGTTTCGCAAATCGACTAGGTGTTGCGCTTGGGGGAAGTGTCGCCATCACCTTTGAGAGCGCACGCCAGACGTCACGTCGCTGGCGCTCGGCGGTAACAACCGGTCTACCAATCAAGTCTGAAATCATTGAACTCGCTCGCCTGAATCCAGCAGAGCGCGAGAAGCGCAGGGTAGAGGCGGTTCAATCTTTTGGGCTGATTCCCGCTCAACCTGTTGTGCTTGTCTTTGGTGGCTCACTGGGTGCACAGCGCATCAATGAAGCCATAGGTCAATACCGAATCGGCGCAATCAATTCTCTCAATCAGTCAGAATTCGCGGCGAATACACAGTGGATTCATGCGGTCGGATCACGAAGCGAGTTGCCTGCAAGCACCGATACTTACAAGGCACTTCCGTACATCTATCAGATGGAGACCGCTTATGCCGCGGCCGATCTGGTAATTTCGCGAAGCGGTGCGGTTACCTGTCAGGAAGTTGCGGCGATTAGTCGGCGGGCGATTTTCGTTCCGCTTCCGATTGGCAACGGCGAACAAGCCCACAATGCAGCGGATCTTGTCTCACAGGGCCTGGCCGAAATTGTCGAGAATCAGAGCTTTACGTCAGATTGGTTAGAGCGCCACCTAGAACAGGCGGTAGAACAAGCGATTGATTGGCGAACTACGGCAAGCAAGACCACAGCGCTTGTTTCAATGAATGCAGCTCGGCTCATCGGCGAGTTGGCAATCTCTACGATGACGCGAGTTGGAAGATAACCTCGTGGCCAAGAATTTGAGTATTCCCAATCTCGCTCTCGGCCGAGTTCATTTCATTGGCATGGGCGGCGCGGGAATGAGTGGAATTGCCCGCATCATGCTCTCGCACGGAATCACCGTTTCTGGTTCAGATGTAAAGGATTCGGGTACGTTGTCGGGACTCGTGGCTTTGGGGGCTCAGGCCTTTATCGGTCATCGCGCAGAAAATATAGATGGAGCCGATGTAGTTGTGGCCTCCAGCGCTATTTCTGAAAAAAATCCGGAGTTGGTCGCGGCCCGCGAACGGGGATTAAAAATATTGGGTAGAGCAGAAGCCCTGGCGCTGCTTATGGCCGGCTCGCGTTCGATTGCGGTGGCGGGTACTCACGGGAAGACGACCACTACATCAATGCTGACCGTGGCGTTGCAACGAGCAGGACTTGACCCATCATTTGCGATTGGCGGAATGATTAACAGCGCCGGAACTAACGCGCACGCTGGCACGGGTGACATATTCGTGGCTGAAGCTGACGAGTCCGACGGTTCCTTTCTCGTGTACAAGCCGCATGGCGCGATCATTACAAATATTGAACTTGACCACGTGGACCACTTTCCAGATTTGCAATCGGTGATCGACCTCTTCCAGAAATTTGTCGCCTCTATTCAGCCCGAAGGGTTCCTCGTCATCTGCATCGATAGCCCAGTTGCGGCCAGATTGGTGCAATCGATTACCCGATCGGATATCCGAGTCATCACGTACGGCGCTTCCCATGGGGCTGGTGGTGAATATTCGCTCTCGCATATAGGCCTAGCGGCTGGATCGGCCAGCGCCCGAGTGAGTGTCAACGGCCGGGTCTTGGGCGAACTGCGGCTTTCCATACCGGGGGAACACAATCTTTATAACGCGCTCGCCGCGCTCGCCGCTGGTTTAACGCTGGGTGCGCCGGTCAATGAATTACTTGAGGGACTCGGTGGGTTCTCTGGCGCGCGACGTCGGTTTGAGCGCAAAGGGCAGGTTCATGGAATTACCGTTATCGATGACTACGGCCATCATCCCACCGAGATTCGCGTGACGCTGGAGACCGCTCGTCGCGTGGCGGGTTCGGGCAAGGTGTGGGTTGTCTTCCAACCGCATCGTTATTCCCGTACGCAAGCCTTCGCAGCCGAATTTGCACAAGCGCTAGCTTTGGCGGACGTTGCTTATGTTCTAGAAATTTATGGCGCGAGCGAAAAGCCTATTCCTGGAATCACCTCCGAGGTGATTACTCGGCATATGGCGAAAGAACAAGGGATTTATGAGCCGTCGATGATTACGGTTGCAGAGGCGTTAATACATCGAGCCGAGCCAGGCGATGTAATTCTCACCCTAGGAGCTGGCGACGTGAACAGCCTCGCGCCGGTCCTCGTGGATTCGCTGGTCGACAAATACCAACAATATAAGTAAAAACAATGATGACCATTTCAAAACGGCGATTAAAGAAGCAACTTCGCGCGCTCCTCATCCTCGCCGTACTCGCCGGCGCGGCTTATGGATTGGGCTGGTCTAATTATTTTCATGTGAGCTCTATCCAGGTGCGTGGCACCAACCAAAGCGCATTGCTGCTTCAAGATATTCGCAACAACCACGTAATACTTCATATGTCGATGCCAATGGCGCGGGTTGACGTCAAAGCAATGAACGCCAGCCTGATTCGCGAGCAGTGGTTGAGCGAAATCCACATTTCTCGAAATTGGCTATCTGGCCGAGTAACCATCAACGTTCGTGAACGTAAACCGGTTGCTCAGTACCTGGATCCATCAGGCATAACGCACTACTTTGACGGCTCGGGTTTCGCTTTTACCTCGCCACAGGGATACGGGAGCTTGCCGACGGTTTCGCTAGCGATGACCAACGACAATCAGGTTTCGCTTCGGACCGGCGCCGCCACCTTTATCGCCCAAATGCCCCAAGACATATTAGGAAGCATGCAGAGTTTGACGGTCACGGGAGGCGACGCGAAATCGATGTCGATTTCCATGGTCAGTGGACTTGTTGGAAAGCCACTTTCTATTCAGTGGGGTAACGCGAGCGATTTACCATTGAAAATAAAGGTTTTACGGGCACTTGTAGAACGACCTGAAAATGCGAAAGTGACGAGCATCGATCTATCGATTCCCACTTCGCCAGTTACTAAATAACTCGTACTTTTTATTTCTCTTCACATCGTGTCGGTCATTGCTCTGACAACAATTGCACTCTAACTTTGCCAATCGAGTGAGAGTAAACCTTAAGTCTCAAGTAGAGATTGAGGTCAAGGGAAGAGGCGAATCGTGGCAACACCACAAAATTATTTAGCAGTCATCAAAGTTGTTGGCGTTGGTGGCGGCGGAGTAAATGCGATCAATCGAATGATTGATGCCGGCCTCAAGGGCGTTGAATTCATCGCAATCAATACCGACTCACAACAATTAATTATGAGTGATGCCGATGTGAAATTAGATATCGGAAAGAAAATTACCCGCGGACTCGGTGCCGGCGCTTCACCAGAAATTGGTCGACAAGCCGCGGAAGATTCTGCAGAAGAAATTGAAGAGTTGCTGCGCGGTGCGGATATGGTTTTCGTAACAGCAGGCGAAGGCGGTGGAACCGGAACAGGCGGTGCGCCGGTTGTCGCAAAGATTGCAATGGAATTGGGTGCGCTCACGGTTGGTGTAGTTACTCGGCCATTTGGTTTCGAAGGTAAGCGTCGCGCGGGCCAAGCCGAAGTTGGCATCGAAGAACTTCGCAAGGTTGTCGACACATTGATCGTGATTCCCAATGATCGCCTTTTGGCAATCTCCGATCGATCTATTAGTCAGATTGAAGCCTTCAAGAGCGCCGACGCGGTCCTACTCTCCGGCGTACAAGGCATCACCGAGTTAATCACTACGCCAGGTTTGATCAATCTGGATTTTGCAGACGTGAAGAGCGTTATGGCTGGCGCCGGATCCGCGCTTATGGGAATTGGTTCGGCACGAGGTGAAGCGCGCGCAACTCGCGCTGCCGAGCTTGCAATCTCCAGCCCGCTTCTTGAAGCATCGATCGACGGTGCTCATGGAGTGCTGATGTCGATTGCTGGTGGTTCCGATATTGGGCTATTCGAAATTAATGAAGCCGCGGAATTAGTGCATCAAGCCGTCCATCCAGAAGCAAACATCATTGTAGGTACCGTTATCGATGACGCATTAGGCGATGAGGTACGTGTAACCGTTATTGCCGCCGGTTTTGAGGGCGGCGAGCCCGTACGAGTCGCAGTTCCCGTCATTGACGCGTCCACGCTCCACGGCAAGGCGGACCCCATCGCGGCGAACGATCCACTCGCCATTGCACTCGATCTTCAGGACGAGACCAGCGCAGCGCCTACCGCGCGAAAGCGAATCACTTTTGAAGAGCTGACTCTTGAGGATGAAATCGACGTTCCTGATTTCATGAAGTAATTTCTCACCATGCCGAGGGTCTTTTATAGCTCGCGTCATGGTGGTGTTTCACGAAATCCTTTCGATTCATTCAATCTCGGAACTCACGTCGGGGATGAGATCGAGTCAGTTCGGCAAAATCGCGAAATCCTGCGAGCAAATCTTTGCCTGACTTCCCTTGCGTTTATGAATCAAAGGCATGGTGCCGATATTTCGGTGATTGCAGAGCCAGCCCAAGCCAATCTCATACCTGACGCGGATGCGCTGATGACAAATCAAAAGGGGATAGGCCTTGCGGTCATGGTCGCGGATTGTGTTCCACTTTTATTGGCGGCTGAAGGATGGGTTGCCGCGGTTCACGTCGGGCGGGTGGGGTTGATGTCGAATATTGTGGAATCCGTTCTCAGAAAGTTTTACGATCTAGGCGACGCAGCGCGTGACGCGTGGATAGGTCCGCATATTTGCCAGGAGTGTTACGAGGTGGATTCGAATATGTATCGAGAGTTAACGGCGTCTCGCCCTCTTCTTGCGACAACCGATGAGAAACACTGCCTCAACCTCAAGGCTCCGATCGTCGATGTGCTCGTTGGTCAAGGCGTTCGCGTGCACGATCTCTCGCGCTGTACCGTCGAAACTGACGACCTTTTCTCCTACCGTCGTGATGGGATGACCGGTCGTTTTGCGGGAGTGATCGCGCTATGACTCCGAGCCGCAGCCAGGAATTAGCAGCAAACCTCGGGGCTGTGCGAGAGCGCATCGGTGCAGCAACAGCAAGGGCGAATCGTTCAGTCGATGATGTCCAGCTGATCGTCGTAACAAAAACCTTTCCGGTCAGCGATGTTCATCTTCTATATGAATTGGGTGAGCGAAATTTTGGCGAGAATCGAGACCAGGAAGGAGCAGCAAAATTTCCTGATCTCCCGAGCGATGCGCGGCTGCATTTCCAGGGGCAAATTCAGAGTAAGAAGTTGAAGTCGATTACTCGCTGGGCGCGAGTTATTCATTCACTGGATGAGCCAAAGCATGCTCAGATATTGGCCGACTTGGGCGCGGCTCAAGACGTATTCATTCAGGTTTCGCTCGACTCGTCGCCGGGTCGGGGAGGCGTAGCGCCCGACCGGCTGCTCACGTTTGCAGAAGATTGCGTATCTCGATTGCGATTAAATCTGGTCGGTTTGATGGCGGTTGCTCCGCTTGGGGAAGAGCCCGCCAGCGCATTCGCTCGACTGAATGAGATTCACGGGAAGGCGAAATCGGAGTTTCCGCAGCTCCGTTATTTGTCGGCCGGCATGAGTGGCGACTTCGAGGCAGCGATTGAGGCGGGTGCGACACATGTTCGAGTCGGCAGCTCAATCCTCGGCCATCGAGCCCCCGCAATCTAGAATTTGGGTATGGCTAATGCATTTAAAAAGATGGCGAACTACCTTGGTCTCTCCGAAGAGGATGAATTCTCTGCCGTAGAAGAGACGCGTCAAGAAGCGGCCGCCGCTCCAACTCGTCGCGGTTTCCGATCACATCGTTCAGTCGAAAGCGAAGAGCGCATCGCAACTTCGCAGTTGCCTACCTATCTTCGCAGCACAACGCCGACATCTGCGCCAGTGACTAGCGTTTCACCATCGGTGCGCACTGTTGCCCCGACTCCCGTCATTGACCGCATCGTTACGGTTCAACCACGTTTTTATAGCGACGTTCGCACGATTGGCGAGCACTATCGCAACGGCCAACCGGTGATCATGAACTTGTCTGATGTTGAAGAGTCTGAGCGCAAGCGCTTGGTTGATTTTGCCTCCGGTCTGGTCTTTGGTCACTATGGAAGCATCGAGAAGGTGACGACGAAGGTCTTCTTGTTAACGCCACCTAATGTAGCCGTGAGCAGCGAAGACAAGAACGCCGCGGCGCAAGCTAGCTTCTTCAACCAGAGCTGACGCAGAACCCTCCGATGCATAGCATTGGCATCATCCTTAACGACATAATCCAAATCTTTGTCCTTGCACTTTTCGCTCGGTTAATTCTGGATTATGCGCGGATGTTCGCCCCACAGTGGCGTCCAAAAGGAATCATTCTTGCTTTGTCCGAGTTTGTTTATTCCGTGACAGATCCAGCGATTCGGTTCGTACGCCGGTTTGTTCCGCCGCTCCGACTAGGGCCGGTCAGCATCGATCTCTCGTTTATCGTGGTCTTTTTCGCGGCTCAGCTCATCGGCCGTGCGCTGCTCGCGCTGTAAATATTTTTCTTTTAGGCTTTTGCAAGCTCCAGCCATAGGCCAATTTCGCTCGACTCGTTGGTTTTGCCCTCGACGCGAGTAAAACTCAGTGCGAGTACTTCGTCCGCAATCTCTGCCGAGTTGGCGCCCATGATCGCGACAATATCGTCGCCGCCATTCCATGACACGTTAATGCGATCGCTGATATTTAAGCCGTCGGTCTTCCGCTTCTCTTGAATGGCGCGAATGATTTCCCGGGTTAAACCAGCAGCAATGAGTTCTTCGGTCAGCGTTAAATCCAGTGCCAGGCTCTCGCCCGCATGAGAGGCGACCGACCAACCTTCTTTAGGCGTCTCCGTGACGATGACATCCTCGAGCGAAATTTCCGCAGCCTTATCGTCGCCATAAGAGATCTGGGTGGCGGCGTTGGCTCGTAACTCTCGGACGAGCTTCTCCGCATCGCTGGCGTGAATAGCGGAAGCGATGGGTTGTACATCCGCCCCGTATCGAGCGCCAATACTCTTGAAATTTGCCTTGATAGTGACGCTGACTAAATCTGCGCCGGCCGATGAAATGTCGGCGAGATCCAGCACGTTGAGTTCCTCGGCGATATGCGCACGAATTTCGTCTTCCATGGTTGACCACCCCGAAGCCGCAACGAGAGCGCGGGACAATGGTTGGCGAATTTTGATCTTCGATTCGGCGCGAGCGGCGCGACCCAGTTCGACCAAACGGCGCGAAAGTTGGACCGAATCCGAGAGCGCTTGATCAACAGCGTCAGAGTTTGCAATCGGGAATGAGCTGAGGTGAACCGACTCGACGACGGTCGCTTCATTTGCGCGAATGAGCTCCTGCCACACGTGCTCGGTGATGAACGGCACCATAGGCGACATCAATAAGGTGAGTTGCTTGAGCGCCCAGTACAAAGTTTGAAGCGCGTCGGCGTCGCCATCCCAGAATCGACGGCGTGAACGGCGGACATACCAGTTTGATAGGTCGTCAATGAATGCTGCGATTAATTTGCCGGCTTCTTGCGAGTCATAGGCTGCATACGCCGCGTCGACACCAGTAATCAGTGAATTGAGCTCTGAGATGATCCACCGATCAAGAGTGACGGTAGACCGGGCAGGCTCGGATGTGGGGATAAAGCCCGCGGCATCCGCATACAAGGTGTAGAACGAAACGGTATTCCAATAGGTAAGCAAGGTCTTGCGAACCACGTCCGAAATGGCGTCGTGTCCAACGCGACGAGCGCTCCATGGCGAACCAGCGGCCAACATGTACCAACGAACCGCGTCCGCACCATGTTGATCCATGAGCGCTACCGGTTCGAGTACGTTGCCGAGGTGCTTGCTCATCTTGCGACCATCTTTATCAAGAATGTGTCCGAGGCAAAGCACGGTTTCATATGAACTCTTGTCAAAGACCAGAGTTCCAATCGTCATCAAGGTGTAAAACCAACCACGAGTCTGATCAATCGCCTCGGCGATAAAGTCGGCGGGGTAGGAGGATTGGAATTTCTCTACTGAACCCGGCTTGTGTGGATAGCCCCATTGTGCAAATGGCATGGCGCCCGAGTCGTACCAACAGTCGATGACTTCAGGCACGCGGGTGCTAATTTCGCCGCATTCCGCGCAGGCGAAGGTGATGTCATCAACGAATGGACGATGTGGATCAGTGCCGAGCAATTCTTGATGTGCCAGTTCACCGAGCTCCGCGAGTGAACCAACGCAGACCATGTGGTTGTTCGGGCAACGCCAGATAGGAAGCGGTGTTCCCCAATAACGATTACGCGAAACGGCCCAGTCAATGTTGTTCTCTAACCAATCGCCGTAACGACCGGTCTTAATGGTCTCTGGGTGCCAGTCGGTCTGGGCATTTTCGCGAAGCAACTCGTCCTTGATGGCGGTGGTCCGGATGTACCACGATGGTTGTGCGTAATAAATAAGGACTGTGTGGCACCGCCAGCAGTGCGGGTAGGAGTGTTCAAACTGGGTGTGGCGATACATCAAGCCGCGCGCCTTCAAATCTTTTATCAGCGCCTTGTCTGCGTCCTTGAAGAAGACGCCGCCCACCATGGGCACGTCAGGGAGAAAAGTTCCGTCCGGAGCGACCGGATTAATAACCGGCAGGCCGTACTTACGACAGGTTGCTAAGTCGTCGGCGCCAAATGCTGGAGCTTGGTGAACAAGTCCGGTTCCGTCTTCTACGGTGACGTAATCCGCGAGGATCACGTAATTCGCGTTCTCGAGTTCAACCAGATCAAATGGTCGGGTGTAAGCAGTATGTTCGAGCTCGGTTCCTTGGAAGGAGGCGATTACATGACGGTCATCGCCGAGAACGTGCGCCAAATTTTCGGCAATGACGAGGCGCTCTGTTTCGCCTTCGCGGTCGGCAATCGGGACCTCTATCACGTTATAGGTAACCGAAGGATTGACCGCAATCGCCGTATTGGAGACCAAGGTCCACGGAGTCGTCGTCCAGACAAGTAACGAAGCGTTTAACTCGGCGAGTTTCCCTGATGTCGCTGCAAAACGGACATAGACGGATGGATCAGTGACCGTCTCGTATCCCTGCGCAAGCTCGTGGTCGGAGAGGCCAGTCCCGCATCGAGGGCAGTACGGCGCAACTCGATGGTCCTGAACTAGTAAGCCTTTATTCCAAATTTGTTGGAGTGACCACCAGACCGATTCGACATATTCGCTGGACATGGTCCAGTAGGCCTCGTCGAAGTCCACCCAGAATCCCATTCGGCGGGTCATACCCGTAAACGCGCTCACGTGGCGTTGCACCGATTCGCGACACTTGTCGTTAAAAGCCGCGATGCCATATTTCTCGATATCGCCCTTGCCTGAAAAGCCAAGCTCTTTCTCGACCGCGATCTCAACGGGTAAACCGTGGCAGTCCCAGCCAGCCTTACGGATTACTTGCTGGCCCTTCATCGTTTGATAACGAGGGAAGAGATCCTTGAAAACCCGAGCTTCAATGTGGTGGGTACCGGGCATGCCATTCGCGGTGGGTGGGCCTTCAAAGAAGGTCCAATTAGTTGCTCCGGCGCGGGCATCCACCGACTTTTTGAAAATATCCTGCGTCTCCCAGAAATTCAGAATTTGATGCTCCACGGCAGGTAGGTCAATTTGCGGCGCCAGCACGCGTGGTGCAGAGGATTTGTGAGGCGCGGACATTGGGGAAGTCTATCGTGCGCGAGCGGAAGCGCTTTCGGCGCTAGGATGCCGCATTCAGCGAAGTACCGGGGGAACTGTGGCTACGAAGAAGACACCAGCTAAAAAAGCACCAGCTAAGAAGGCGCCGGCCAAGAAGGCTATTGCTAAGAAAGCGCCTGCCAAAAAAGTTCCGGCCAAAAAAGCTCCGGCTAAGAAGGCGCCAGCTAAAAAAGCTCCGGCTAAGAAGGCGCCAGCTAAGAAAGCTGCGGCTAAGAAGGCGCCAGCTAAGAAAGCTGCGGCTGGGCGCTCGCCAAATATCGTCAAGCCCTCATTGGCCAAACCTGCTCGCAAGTTGCCGGGTAAGCCATTTCCTGCAAAGTTACAGCAGACAACCAAGGGCGACTCAACAACTATTACCGTCACTCCGCGCGAAGTAAATAATGGCCCAGAGGTCGTTGTTGAAGAGCGCCGGTTGCAGATGACTCCACCACCTCGTCCAACAAAGGTCACAAAGAAGGGCGCTGGCCTCAAGCCCATTAAGAGCGCCCCCGCTCCACTCGTTGTTGCCGATGGTGAGGATCCTTGGACGGCAGCTGAGTTGAAGGCGGTTCGCGCCGAACTCGCGAAAGATTTAGTCCGTTTGCGCGCCGAGTTGGCCGAGACGGAAAGCGAAATGGAAGATTTGATTGCCGCCGCCGGGGTAGGCGCGGGCGATGATCAGGCCGACGCAGGCACCAAAACTTTTGAGCGTGAACACGAAATGTCGTTGGTCTACAACGCGCGCGACATGGTCCTTCAAACCGAACGCGCGCTTGAGCGCATTGATAACAAGACCTATGGCCGATGCGAAGAGTGCGGCAATTCGGTGGGTAAGGCGCGACTGCAGGTATTTCCGCGCGCGACCCTCTGCATGGTCTGCAAGCAAAAAGAGGAGCGACGCTGACGTTCGCTTCACCTCAACGCCGCGGGTACCTACTCGCGTTATTCATTTTCTTGGCTGATGTACTTTCAAAAAATCTTGCCCGCCATCACCTCACGCCAAATACCGTCCACGTCCTTGGCCGATTGCTCGAATTACAACTTGCCTTCAATCAAGGCGCCGCCTTCAACCTCGGCAACGGTCATGCGGTTATATTCACGACCGTTTCGTGCGCGATACTCGCATTTCTCATCGCGTGGACGACTCGGTTGGTCTCCAATGGCTGGGCGGTAGCCGTCGGGTTGATGATGGGTGGGATTTTGGGAAATCTGAATGACCGATTTTTCCTCGGTGGTCGAGTGACCGATTGGATCAGACTTCCATATTGGCCGAATTTTAATCTGGCCGACTCCGCTATCGTATGTAGTGCGATTTTGATTGCCATCTTGGTACTCCGAAACATCTCGCCCGTGAAAGGCCGTACCGAATAATGAGCAGCGCGCGCGAATCGAAATACATTTCAATTCCCGACGGATTAGATAACGAACGCGGCGATGCCGCACTAGCTCGACTCTTGGGGCTATCTCGCTCGGTGGTTGTCGATCTGATGGAAGCGGGCGAAGTAACGCTCTCCGGAAAGAACCTAGGTAAGTCTGATCGGGTTCACGCTGGTGACATGGTCGAAATCTTGATGCCCGAAGCGAAAGCGCCGCCCTCCTTGCAACCGACCCCGGCCGAGGGAATGACCGTTGTCTATGACGACGAAGATGTAATCGTTATCGACAAGCCAGTCGGAATCGCCGCGCACCCGAGCCCGGGCTGGAAGGGCGCGACCGTCATTGGAGCGATAGTTGCCGCTGGCTATAACGTTTCCACGAGCGGCGCCGCGGAACGCCAGGGAATCGTTCACCGACTCGATGTCGGCACATCAGGATTAATGGTTGTTGCGAAGAACGAAAAGGCTTACACAAGTTTGAAACAACAGTTTCGAGATCGAAGCGTTGACAAAATTTATCACGCGATGGTCCAGGGCCATATGGATCCCTCAGAGGGAACAATCGACGCACCGATTGATCGTCACCCGCGCGAGGACTATCGATTCGCGGTAGTCGCCGATGGAAAACCCAGTATCACTCACTACACCGCGCTTGAATTTTTTCCAGCGGTTTCACTCTTGGAAATTGAACTCGAGACCGGCCGAACACACCAGATCAGAGTGCATTTTTCTGCGCTTCGTCACCCATTGGTGGGAGATGCCACTTATGGCGCCGACCACACTATCTCGCAGCGGCTGGAGATATCTCGACCTTGGCTTCATGCCCATAAGCTCAGCTTTACTCATCCAGCCTCAGCGGAGCGTCTTCACTTTGAATCGCCGTACCCAGCAGACCTGACACGCTCTCTGGAAATTTTGGCGACACACGGCCCTCGCAACTAAGCAGTAGTAATCTCCGATAAATGTCCGCCAGCAACTCATCCGATTCGTTTGTGCATCTCCATGTGCACACCGAATATTCTATGCTGGATGGCGCAGCCCGAGTCGATGAATTAGTCGCCGAAGCTGCACGGCTGGAAATGCCGGCAATCGCGATTACCGATCACGGATACGTTTTTGGTGCTTACGACTTTAATAAGAAGGCACGGAAGGCCGGCATCAAACCGATTATCGGAATTGAAGCCTACGTAGCTCCCGAATCACGATTTACCAAGTCGCGCGTCAAGTGGGCGGACGGCGGCGAGGATGATGTTTCCGGTGGTGGCGCCTATACGCACATGACGCTGCTGGCCGAAAACAACGATGGCCTCGCGAATCTTTTTAAACTTTCATCGCTCGCCTCGCTCGAGGGTTATTACTACAAGCCGCGTATGGATCGCGAGCTACTCTCGAAGTACGCCAAAGGAATTATTGCGACGACTGGGTGCCCGGGTGGCGAGGTTCAAACGCGTATTCGGATGGGCGACTACAAGGCAGCGAAGCAAGCGGCCAGCGACCTGCGCGACATATTCGGTGCCGAGAACTATTTCTTGGAGTTGATGGATCATGGAATCGAGATCGAGACCCGAGTGAAGGCTGATTTGCTGAAATTAGCGCGCGAATTGAAACTGCCGCTCTTGGCGACAAACGATTTGCACTACACCAAGCATGAAGACGCCGATGCGCATGCTGCACTGCTCTGCGTTCAGTCGGGTTCAACCCTAGCCGACCCGAAGCGATTCAAGTTCGATAACAATGAGTTCTATCTCAAGACTCCAGCAGAGATGCGCGCGCTCTTTTCGGAGCTACCAGAGAGTTGTAATAACACCTTGCTGATAGCCGAGCGCTGCAATGTAACGATGCGCGAGGACGAGAACCTGATGCCGGAATTCAGCGTTCCCAAGGGGGAGACCGAAGAATCGTGGCTTCGAAAGTTGGCTCGCGATGGGTTATCAGAGCGCATGAATGGTTCGATTCCACAGGAATATGAAGCGCGGCTTACTTACGAGCTCGATGTTATGGTCAAAATGGGATTTCCTGGTTACTTCCTCGTGGTGGCGGATTTATGTTCACACGCACGCGAAGTTGGCATCCGCGTCGGTCCAGGTCGTGGCTCGGCTGCGGGTTCACTCGTCTCCTACGCGTTAGGTATCACCGCGCTCGATCCCATAAAGCATGGACTCTTGTTCGAGCGCTTTCTTAACCCAGAGCGTATTTCGATGCCCGATATTGATTTGGATTTCGACGAACGCCGCCGCTCCGAAATGATTTCCTACGCCACCGAGAAATATGGCGAAGATCGAGTCGCGCAAATCATCACCTACGGAACAATCAAATCAAAGCAAGCACTTAAGGATTCAACACGAGTGCTGGGCTACCCATACCCAATGGGCGAGAAGTTGACCAAGGCGCTTCCACCATCGGTCATGGGCAAGGACATCAGCTTGGCGGGCGTTTTCGATAAGAAGAACGAGCGCTACGGCGAGGCTGGCGAGTTTCGCACCATGTACGAAACCGATCCTGATTCCAAAAAAATTGTTGATACCGCGCTCGGCCTCGAAGGTCTGAAGCGACAGTGGGGCGTGCACGCAGCAGGCGTCATTCTTTCCCGCTATCCGCTGCTCGAAGTAATCCCGATTCATCGTCGGGATGCAGACGGCGCAATTATTACGCAATTCGATATGGGCGCCTGCGAATCAATCGGCCTGCTCAAAATGGATTTTCTTGGCCTTCGAAATCTCTCGGTCCTTGATGACGCGCTATTGAATATCAAGGCCAACGCTGGCGTTGACGTGGATCTCTCGGCGCTAACGCTCGACGACCCGAACACCTATGCGCTGTTGGCGCGCGGTGACACCCTGGGCGTGTTCCAGCTGGACGGTGGACCTATGCGGGCCTTGCTCCGTCAGATGGTGCCGGATTCATTCGAAGATATATCCGCGGTTATCGCCTTGTATCGTCCCGGCCCAATGGGTGTTAAGGCTCATACGGACTACGCGGATCGAAAGAACAAGCGACAACCAGTCACGTCTATCCATCCAGAATTAACCGAGTCGCTCGCCGATATTTTGGGTGACACGTACGGACTCATCGTTTATCAAGAACAAGTAATGGCGATTGCCCAAAAGCTGGCCGGCTTCAGTCTTGGTCGCGCGGATTTACTGCGCAAAGCGATGGGTAAGAAGAATAAGGACATCCTTGATAAAGAGTATGTGAATTTCGAAAAGGGTATGACAGAGAATGGATTCTCGAAAGCCGCGATTGATAAATTGTGGGAGACGTTGATTCCGTTCTCGGATTATGCATTTAACCGGGCACACAGCGCAGGCTATGGATTGGTCTCGTATTGGACCGCGTATCTCAAGGCGAATTACCCAACCGAATACATGGCGGCGCTGTTGACGAGTGTTCGTGATGACAAAGATAAGAGCGCGCTGTATTTGAATGAATGCCGTCGCATGGGAATCAAAGTTTTGCCGCCGGACGTCAATGAATCGCGCGGGGATTACACGCCGCTCGGCAAAGATATTCGATTTGGTTTAACGGCAATTCGCAACGTGGGCGAGAACGTTGTCGCGTCCATTACCGCCCGCCGCGAAGATAAGGGGCGGTACACATCGTTTGGCGATTTCCTCGCTAAAGTAGATCCAGTCGTATGCAACAAGAAGACCCTCGATGCGTTAATTAAAGCTGGCGCCTTCGATTCCTTAAACCATCCGCGCAAGGGCCTCTCCTTGGTGTACATGGAGGCAATCGACGCTGTGTCGGAGAGCAAACGAGCCGAAGCGGTCGGACAATTTGATCTCTTTGGCGGAATGGATGAGGAGGGATCGCCATCCAATGTAATTTCGGTCGAACTCGACATTCCTCAACAAGAGTGGGAGAAGCCAATCTTGTTGGCTTACGAGCGCGAGATGCTCGGTCTCTATGTTTCGGATCATCCACTTCTCGGCGTCGAACACGTGTTGCGCGCCGCGGTAGATATGCCAATTAGCGAGCTGATGGAAGAGTCGGTCGCCGAAGGACAAATTGCGGTCATTGGCGGATTAATTACTCAGATACAACGCAAGGTCTCCCGAAATGGCGATAACTGGGCCATCGTCACAGTGGAAGACCTCGAAGGCGCCGTCGATGTCATGTTCTATTCCAAGTCATATGCCCAACACGCGCTAAAGCTGGTTGAGGACAAGGTCGTGGTTGTTCGGGGTCGCGTCGATAAGCGCGAGGATCAGGTGAAGCTAAGCGCGCTCGATCTCAGCACGCCGGATATTTCGATGGGTCCGGTAGGGCCGTATGTGATTCGGCTCGACTCAGCGGTCTGCACGCCACCCATAGTTGAGCGCATCAAAGAGATTTTGCGCTCGCATCCTGGCAAGCGAGAGGTTCAACTCAAGATTGCGGATGGCGAAAAAAGTATGTTGCTCAAGATTGACGATACGTTGCGGGTCACCGCCTCGCCCAGTTTGGGAGCGGATTTAAAGTCAATCCTTGGACCAGACTGCTTGGTCTAGAATCTGCAGGTGAGAACTTCAGAGTCAACGCTTCATCCGGTTTCCGTGCGGACCGTTGACCTTCGGGGTCGGGTACTCAAGAAATCGGAATACGCTCGGGAAATTCCGCGCGCCGATCTCAACGTTGACGAAGCCATCATTCGCATCAAGCCGATATTGGATCGCGTATCCAACGGCACCGAAGATGATTTGAAGGCGCTATCGGAAGAGTTTGATGGCGTACGTCCCACCAGTATTCGAGTTCCTCAATCTGCCCTCGATTCGGCACTCGCTGAATTGGATCCCAAGGTCCGAACCGCGTTGGAAGAGGCGATTCGGCGCACGCGCAAGGTTCATCAAGCGCAACAGCGTGCAGAAATTTTGACCGAAGTTGTTGATGGTGGCCGAGTCGACCAGCGATGGATACCGGTGGATCGAGTTGGACTCTATGTTCCTGGTGGCCGTGCGGTGTATCCAAGCTCGGTCATGATGAACGTTGTGCCCGCTCAGATTGCCGGCGTTGGCAGCATTGCAGTCGCCTCGCCGCCACAAAAGGAAAATGCGGGGCTGCCCAACCCAACCATTCTCGCAACGTGTGCGCTATTGGGAATCAGTGAGGTCTACGCAATCGGAGGAGCGCAAGCAATCGCAATGTTCGCTTATGGTGTTTCGGGCGTTTGTGAACCGGTAGATATGGTGACCGGGCCAGGAAATATTTATGTTGCTGCGGCGAAGCGCGCATTGCGCGGCCGGATCGCGATTGATTCCGAAGCAGGGCCAACCGAAGTCGCGGTGCTCGCCGATGAGACCGCAATCGCCGATGAAGTTGCGGCCGACATGATTAGCCAAGCCGAACATGATGTGATCGCGGCTGCGGTTTTGGTCACTGACTCACCAGAACTTGCGAACGAGGTACAGATTGCGCTTGAGCGACGCGTCAGCGCGACCAAGCACGAGGAACGAATTCGAACCGCGCTAGCTGGAGTTCAGTCCGCAATCGTTCTGGTTGACTCGACCGAACAAGGAATTGATGTGGTGAACGCTTACGCGGCAGAACATCTCGAACTCATCACAAAAAATCCACGCGCGGTTGCTGCAAAAATTCGGAATGCAGGAGCGGTATTTCTCGGTCGATTCTCGCCGGTCTCGCTCGGGGACTATTCCGCGGGCTCTAATCACGTACTTCCGACTGGCGGCTGTGCCTGTCATTCCAGCGGTCTCTCTGTTCAAACTTTTCTTAAGGGCGTTACATTTATTGAATACAACGAATCGGCATTTCTCGAAGTGGCGGCGAATGTCATCGTGTTGGCAAATTCCGAAGATTTGCCTGCGCACGGCGAAGCAATGAGCGCGCGCATCGATAACTTGACCGTCGATAAATCAAAAAGGAAGTTTTAGCGGTGTCCCAGTCACCTTCGTGGCCGGAATGGCTTCCGCTTCGCACCTCCTTGCGTCCGCTGACGCCATATGGCGCGCCACAAATCCCAGATGTGATTCGGTTGAACACGAACGAGAATCCATTCGAAGTTCCGGCGTCCGTTCTGGCCGAGATGCGGACAAATTTAGAGAAAATTTTGCCAACCTTGAATCGATATCCAGATCGAGATGCCGTCCAACTACGGAGCGATTTAGCCTGCTACATTAATTCTCGATCCAAAACCGCATTCACGCTCGACAATATTTGGGCGGCAAATGGCAGTAACGAAATACTGCAGACTCTCATGCTCGCCTGCGGCGAAAAGGGAGTTCTTGGATTTCTCCCGTCGTACTCGGTGCATCCACTCATCGCGCAGGTAACGGACACTGAGTTTTTCAACGCGGCTCGAGATGAAGATTTCTCGGTTGACGTTTCACAAGCGATAGCCGTTATAAACGAGCGACGTCCGAGCATGGTTTTTATTACTACTCCGAACAATCCAACCGGCACATCGATGCCGCTCGGGGATATCGAGCAGTTGGCCCAGGCCGCCGCTGGCGTTGGCGCGCTCTTGGTGGTTGATGAAGCGTACGCAGAATTTTCTAGCGAAGCTTCAGCCGTCACATTGCTTGGCGCATATCAAAATATTGTCGTTGTCCGAACCATGAGTAAGGCCTTTGCATTCGCGGGTGCTCGCGTGGGCTATCTGGTTGCGCGGCCAGAAGTGATTGACGCTGCGCTGATTACTCGTTTGCCGTATCACTTAAGTTCGCCAACCCAGGCGCTAGCGATTGCAGCTTTGGCGTGCGCGCCTGCTCTTCTGGCAGAAGTTGATTTCCTGATTGGTGAGCGCGAGCGCGTTGCTCGTGAGTTGGCAACGTTGGGGCTCAAGCCAGTGCCAAGTTCGGCCAACTTTCTTATTTTTAGCGGATTCTCCATGGCGCCATCGGAACTCTGGGCGGAGCTCAAAGATCGCGGAGTTCTCATTCGCGACATCGGAATTCCTGGATACCTGCGAGTATCAATTGGAACCGCGGCTGAAAATGATGCCTTCCTCGACGCCGTGAACAAATCTGGCGCAAGCCAACGCTCAAGTTAGATAGATTTACCCCCTGACCACGGGGGAGAGTCCATGAGAACCGCACACGTAAATCGCAAGACGAAAGAGTCTGAGGTAGACGTCCGAATTAACTTGGACGGCACCGGCGAAATATCCGTTGATACCGGGGTTCCTTTTTTTGACCACATGCTTTCGCAACTCGGTAAGCACTCGGGATTTGACCTCACCGTTAAAACTGTGGGAGATGTGGATGTGGATTCGCACCACACGGTAGAAGACACCTCGCTCGCTTTCGGACAAGCGCTTCGTGAAGCGCTCGGTGATAAAGCTGGTATTCGCCGATTCGGCGATGCAACGGTTCCATTAGATGAAGTACTTGTGCAGGCGGCGGTTGACCTATCTGGTCGTCCTTATTTGATACATCGCCAGCCCGAAATCGTTGAACTCATCGGTACTTTTGACACTACCCTAGGCCGTCATATTTGGGAATCCATCGTCGCCGAAGCTCGAATTGCCTTGCACGTCCGAGTGTTAGAGGGTCGAAACGCACACCACGTCTTCGAAGCTCAATTCAAAGCGGTTGCCCGCGCGCTTCGTGACGCGGTCGCCATCGACGGACGCACAAGCGGCATTCCGTCGACCAAAGGCGTTCTTTGATCGCAATTCTTGATTACGGTTCAGGAAATCTTCGGTCGGCGCAGCGAGCGTTCGAACGAGTGCATCCTGACGTCGTCGTTACCAATGACGCCTCGCTGTGCGCTGCCGCCGACGGGCTTGTCGTCCCCGGGGTTGGTGCTTACGCCGCCTGCATGGAACAACTTATTGCCGCGCATGGCGAAGAGATAATCGCCAATCGAGTACATAGCGCGAAGCCTATTTTCGGCATTTGCGTTGGCATGCAGATTCTTTTCGCCAACGGCACCGAAAAAGGTGGTCATCGGGGGTTGGGTGTGTTCAACGGAACCGTTTCCGAGATCAAGGCGCCGGTCTTGCCACACATCGGCTGGAACACCGTGACTGCGCCAGCGGGTTCCTCACTATTCGCGGGAGTCGAAGCAGAGTCATTTTATTTTGTACATTCATATGCCGCCAAAGAAGATGTCGCTAATGCCATGACCACACGCGCCGAATACGGGGAATCTTTTGTCGCCGCGGTTGAGCGCGGATCAATTGTTGCGACTCAATTCCATCCAGAAAAAAGCGGGGATGCTGGCGCACGTGTTATTCGCAACTGGGTTGAAGGGTGGGCTGCATAGTGAGCACCATTCTCGAATTATTGCCGGCGATTGACGTTAAGGACGGTCGCGCAGTGCGATTGGTCCAAGGTGAACTCTCGGCCGAAACTCAATACGGTGCACCGCTCGACGTTGCACAAGAATTTCAAAAAGCCGGAGCGCGCTGGATACATTTAGTAGACCTAGATGCTGCATTCGGGATCGGAAGTAATGCGGATTTACTGGAACAGGTCATTAAGTCGGTTGACATTGACGTCGAACTATCCGGAGGCATTCGCGATGACGCCTCGCTCCGTCGAGCGCTGGCCACTGGATGTCGCCGCGTTAACCTCGGTACCGCCGCGCTTGAAAATCCGGAATGGACCGCAAAAGTAATCAGCGAATTTGGTGATCGAATCGCGGTTGGTCTGGATGTCCGAGGACATACCCTGGCTGCTCGCGGTTGGACTCGAGAAGGTGGCGACTTATTCGAAACCCTGGCTCGATTGGATGCCGATGGGTGTGCGCGCTATATCGTGACCGACGTGGCTAAAGATGGAACGTTGCAAGGGCCGAATTTAGATTTGCTCCGCGAAGTTTGTAGCGCCACCGATCGTCCAATTGTGGCGAGTGGCGGTGTGTCGACGTTGGATGATCTCCACGCACTTCGTTCGCTATCGGCGATTGGAATCGAAGGAGCCATTGTCGGGAAGGCGCTTTACGCAGGAGCCTTTACCTTGCAGGACGCCTTGCGCGCGAGCTACGAGTAAGACCGGGCCAGGAAAAAGACCATGACTCTCGCCAAGCGAATCATTCCGTGTCTCGACGTTGCTGGCGGTCGAGTAGTCAAGGGCGTTAATTTCCTCAACTTGAAGGATGCCGGTGATCCGGTGGAGCTCGCAAAAAAATATGGCGACGAAGGCGCGGATGAACTTACTTTCTTAGATATCTCGGCGAGCGTGGAGGAACGCGCGACAACGCTGGAGATCGTGCGACGTACGGCGGAGCAAGTGTTCATTCCGTTAACCGTGGGTGGTGGCATTCGTAGTGCGGAAAATGTAAATACCTTGTTGCGCGCGGGCGCGGATAAAGTCTCGGTGAACACCGCAGCTATTGCGAGACCAGATTTAATTAATGAGATTGCTGATCGCTTTGGCAATCAAGTACTTGTCTTATCGGTTGATGCCCGTCGCGCCCCGACCGCATCGGGCTTTGAGGTAACAACTCACGGTGGACGCCAGGGCACAGGGATAGATGCGCTGGGTTGGATTGAAGAAGGTATCCGCCGAGGAGTGGGAGAGATACTTTTGAATTCGATGGATGCGGATGGCACCCAATCGGGCTATGACGAAGAGATGATTCGAGCGACGCGCGCAATATCTAGTGTTCCCATTATCGCCAGCGGGGGAGCGGGAAAATTAGAAGATTTCGGAGTTGCTCTGTCGAGCGGCGCGGATGCGGTACTGGCGGCGAGCGTTTTTCACTTTGGGACGCTGAGCATCAGTCAGGTGAAGCAGTATCTCGGCACCGCTGGCTTTCCCGTGCGCCAAACCCGGTAGATGAGAGAGAATAAGCCGTGGATATTCCTGCAGAAATTCAGAGCCGATTCGCGGCCGGCGAGCTGATCGCGGCTATCGCGCAGGACTCGAAGACGCACGAAGTTTTAATGCTCGCTTGGATGAATGAAGAGGCCCTCCGCGCCACAATCTCCACGCGCCAGGGCACCTATTGGAGTCGCAGTCGCAATTCATTGTGGGTCAAGGGTGAAACGTCGGGCCACACGCAAGCGGTGACCGATATTTCTTATGATTGCGACGGAGATGCGATATTGCTCAAAGTCAATCAACACGGTGCGGCCTGCCACACCGGCGAGCGAAGCTGTTTCTATCGGAGCATTGATTAACCATGGCGGGGATGACACTCGAGGAATTTCGAGAGCACGCGCGAACTAATAACGTGATTCCAGTCTGGGAAAAATTCCTAGCGGATTCCGAAACTCCACTAACGCTATATCGGAAGCTCGCCCAAAATAAGCCCGGCACATTTCTCTTGGAATCCGCCGAACACGGCGGGACCTGGTCGCGATATTCATTCGTAGGAGTTTCGAGCCAAACGACCCTCACTGAAAAAAATGGTGAGACCGTCTGGACGGGAACTCCGCCCGCTGGTGTTCCGACCGGAGTCGATCCGCTCACGGCACTGCGTGAAGTCAGCGCTCACCTTCGTTCGCCGTCGCTACCGGAGATTGCGCCACTGACGAGCGGGCTCGTTGGGTATATGGGATACGACGCGGTCCGGCGATTGGAAAAACTCCCCACCTCATTGCCAGAACAATTTCCCGCGCCCGAGATCGCATTTATGTTGACCTCGGATTTGGCAATTTATGACCACCTCGAGGGAACGCTCACCTTGGTGGCAAACGCAATCAACTGGGATGGCAGCGACGCTCGAATTGATGAAGCGTACGCAGAATCATGCAACCGCCTGGAAGCAATGAGGGAGCTTCTGCGTTCGGCTAGCGCTTCCTCGATTTCACATCTCACCCAGAAGGCAAAGCCAAATTTCTCGACGGTGACATCCCGCGACAAGTACCTGGCCGATATTGAAACAATCAAGGAAGAGATTCGCTCTGGCGAAGCATTCCAGGTCGTGCTTTCGCAACGTTTTTCGATGCCCCTCACTGTTGATCCATTAGAGGTTTATCGGGTATTGCGGCTCCATAACCCAAGTCCATATATGTATTACCTGCGGTTCGAAGGCGGATTGGATGTCGTTGGGTCGAGCCCAGAAGCGCTGGTAAAAGTAAGCGGCAATGAAGCGATGATTCACCCGATTGCTGGAACTCGACCGCGGTCAACCGACCCCGAGGTCGACGCCGCTCGTGCAGAGGAACTCTTGGCGGATCCGAAAGAACGAGCAGAACATCTGATGTTGGTTGACCTAGGTCGCAATGATTTAGGTCGAGTATGCGCGTCGGGATCGGTTGAAGTCGTTGAGTTCATGCATATCGAACGGTATTCGCACGTCATGCATATTGTTTCCACGGTAATCGGAAAACTGGCTCAAGGAAAGCGGGCAATTGACGCTCTCTTCGCGGTATTTCCAGCAGGAACGCTCTCTGGCGCCCCTAAACCTCGTGCAATGCAAATTATCGATGAACACGAACCGGTTCGACGCGGTATTTACGGCGGAACCGTTGGCTATCTGGATTTCACCGGAAATATTGATACCTGCATCGCCATTCGCACCGCGGTTATTCACCAGGGGACTGCATATGTTCAAGCTGGCGCAGGAATCGTTGCCGACTCTGATCCGGAATCGGAATATCAAGAATGCATTAACAAGGCGGCTGCGGTGCTCGGCGCAATTGCGACCGCGAATGAATTGACGGCGATTTGATGCACACGTCCTCGATTGTTCTGGATTTAATTCTCTTCGTATCGATTGCTGCTCTGCTGGTTTATTTTATTGCGCGGCTAGTGCGGCGCGGGATTTCTCAAAAGTATGAGCGGAAGCCAATCGCCTCAAAATCGAAAAATAGTTGGAGCGCGCTCTCTGATGGCGAGGATCCAACAGTATGAGCACTGTTCTTGAAGATATCTGCCGCGGCGTAGTAGAAGATGTCGAGGCTAGGCGGAAACCAAGCACTGAAATTTCGGATCTCATTGCACAAGCACCTCTACCTCGTGACGCCTTTGCCGCGTTATCAGGGCCGAACATCTCCGTCATCGCTGAAGTCAAGCGAGCATCACCGAGCAAAGGCGAACTCGCCACAATTGAGGATCCAGCTGATCTCGCTCAAAAGTACGAAGCTGGGGGAGCATCAGTAATCAGCGTCCTCACCGAAGAGCGCCGCTTTAAAGGTTCGATTTCGGATTTCACAGCGGTGCGCGCCGCGGTGCAGCTTCCGTTGCTGCGAAAAGATTTCATTGTCACGGAATACCAAGTGAAAGAATCCCGCGCTATCGGGGCGGATCTTCAACTTCTGATTGTCGCGGCACTCGATGATTCACAACTTCGTGATTACTTTCAAATGACTCAAGAGTTAGGGATGAATTCATTAATTGAAATTCATGACGAAGGTGAATTGGAACGCGCGCTCAAAATCTCACCTCGTATCATCGGCGTGAATTCTCGCAATTTGAAGGATCTGTCGATTAACGCTGATGCCTTCGACCGACTCTTGCCGCTCATCCCTTCCGACGTTGTGGCTGTCGCCGAATCGGGAATCTCCCAGCCCTCGGAAGTGCAACGAGTTCGCGCTTTGGGAGCTCGCGCCATCTTGGTAGGCGAGACTCTCGTACGGGCAGGCGAGCCAGGTCACGCTATTCGCTCACTTCTCGCAGAGTAACTCTTTACCCGCTTCGCTACACTTTTACGATGACGACGAGCACTCACGAAGCGATTGGTCACTTCGGACCCTACGGTGGTCGCTTTGTGCCGGAAGCGCTCATTAATGCGCTCGATGAATTAGAAGCCGCGCACGCAAGCGCATTGGCGGATCCCGCCTTTCAGCTCCGACTTTCAGAACTGCATCGGACCTATACCGGTCGTCCGAGCATTATCACGGAGGCAAAACGTTTCGCCGAACATGCGGGCGGCGCACGAATTATTCTCAAGCGCGAGGATTTGAACCACACAGGTAGCCACAAAATTAATAACGTTCTTGGCCAGGCGCTACTCACGCAACGGATGGGAAAGAAGCGAATCATCGCCGAGACGGGAGCTGGTCAGCATGGAGTTGCGTCAGCGACTGCTGCGGCCTTGCTTGGTCTTGAGTGTGTTGTGTACATGGGCGAAGAAGACACGGTCCGACAATCGCTCAATGTTGCTCGAATGAAACTCTTGGGCGCAGAAGTCGTCCCGGTTACCCAAGGTTCGCGAACCCTCAAGGATGCGATCAATGAGGCGATGCGCGATTGGGTAACCAACGTTGAGACCACGCATTACCTTTTGGGTACGGTTGCGGGACCACACCCATTCCCGACTATGGTTCGCGATTTTCACCGCATTATCGGCGTGGAAGCGCGTCAACAGATGCTCGATGAATACGGTCGCCTACCGGATGCGGTCTTGGCCTGCGTTGGCGGTGGCTCGAATGCGATTGGAATATTTCACCCCTTTATCGATGATGCCGACGTTCGGTTGATCGGTTTGGAAGCGGGCGGCAGAGGAGTGGATTCAGGTTTGCATGCGGCCACAATTACTGGTGGTTCGCCAGGTGTATTGCACGGCACGCGCTCTTACGTATTGCAGGACGCAAATGGTCAGACAGTTGAGTCACATTCAATCTCGGCTGGCCTCGATTATCCCGGCGTTGGACCAGAGCACGCCTATCTTCACGACATTGGTCGTGCCGAGTACCGTGCGATTACCGACGATGAAGCGATGACGGCATTTTCTTTGCTTTCAAAACTTGAAGGAATCATTCCAGCCATAGAGACCGCGCATGCGCTAGCGGGCGCAATGCAGGTTGGCCGCGAGTTGGGCCCGCAAGGGTTAATACTTATTAATCTCTCAGGACGCGGCGACAAAGATGTGCAGACGGCGGCGAATTACTTCGGAATTCCGCTGTAATGACTCTATCCAATTCGCTGGACCTGCTTTTCGAAAAAACGCGTTCTGAAAATCGCGCAGCCCTAATCGGCTACTTACCCGCTGGTTTTCCGACCAAAGAAGAATGTATCGCGGGTATTCAAGCCATGGTCAACGGTGGAGTCGATGCGGTTGAAATTGGTTTCCCGTACAGCGATCCAGTTATGGATGGGCCGGTTATCCAAGCCGCGGCGGATTTGGCACTTTCTAACGGCACCAACGCCTCCGACGTCTTTGACATCGTAGAAGCAACGTCAAAAATGGGCGTGCCTGCGATTGTTATGACATATTGGAATCCCATTGAGCGATACGGCGTTGATAAATTCGCTGAAGAATTAGTACGTCGAGGTGGCGCGGGCGTCATCACGCCAGACTTGACGATTGAAGAGTCACAGCCGTGGGAGAACGCCACACAGAGTTCAGGCGCGCATCGGATTTACGTTGTCGCGCCGAGTACCACTGAAAATCGGCTCCCATTGGTTACCCAGCAATGCAGTGGATTCATTTACGCCGCGAGCTTGATGGGGGTAACGGGTACCCGCACCGCGGTCAGCGGCAACGCTAAAGAATTAGTCGCGCGCATCCGCCAAGTGAGTTCAACGCCGGTGGCGGTCGGCCTTGGCGTATCGAACCGCGATCAAGCGCACGAAGTTGCCTCGTATGCCGACGGCGTCATCGTTGGCTCTGCTTTTATTCGTCAGTTGCAGGAGAGCTCGAGCATTCACGAAGGATTGGAAAAAGTGGAAGCGCTCGCACGTTCGTTGTCAGAAGGAGTTCGCAGATAAAAATGGCTAATCAAGAATTCGCTACCACCCATATGAAATTTCAAGGCTGGATTACTCTCCTCGCGCGGCTGGTCCTAGGGGGAGTTCTCATTGCAGCCGGCGCCCTTAAGGCAGGTAATCCCGCTCACGCAGCGATGGCTGTACGTGCGTATCAAGTGTTGCCTGTGACGCTCGCCAATATTCTTGGTTACGCATTGCCGTGGGCAGAAATGGGTGTCGGTCTTGCGCTCGTCATTGGTGTCGCGGTGAAGGGCTCCGCGATCATCGGTGGTGGCCTCATGCTCCTTTTTATTCTCGCGATTTCCCAAGCATGGGCTCGTGGTTTGTCGATCGATTGTGGCTGTTTCGGCGGGGGAGGCGCGGTCGCTCCCGGTCACACGGCTTATGTGCAAGAAATCCTCAGAGATACCGGTCTCACCGCGCTCGCGGTTTACCTATTTCGGTATCCGCACGGTAAATTTGGGTTAGATAAATAAAGAGCCTTA
The DNA here is from genome assembly GCA_036769465.1 of Candidatus Nanopelagicaceae bacterium. Taxonomy (GTDB): domain Bacteria; phylum Actinomycetota; class Actinomycetes; order Nanopelagicales; family Nanopelagicaceae; genus AAA044-D11. Next base: position 875 of record DAIPLA010000002.1, on the reverse strand, counting down.
GATATAGAAAAAGTAGAGGAATGAGACATCGTGGCAACTGACAAGAAGAAATCCCAGCAACCCGCTCAAAAGGGCATGCGCGGATTAGTTATTGGAATGATTGTGTTTGTTGTAGCGGTAGGCGCAGCCTTTGCCGTCATATCTAACCAATCGATTAAGAGCCTTAAGTTGCCGAGCAGCGTCTCGAAGGCAGATGGATACGGAATTGTTTTCAATCCAACCGGCTCGCCCAAGATTGATATTTGGGAAGATTTTCAATGCCCAATCTGCGATCGCTTTGAAGGCATCAACGGCAACTACATCAATCAAGTAGTTCAAGCGGGCCACGCAAAAGTCGTCTTCCACACCATGTCATTCATTGGACCTGAGTCGATCTTGGCCGCCAATGCAGGCGCATGCGCGGCGAATTCTGGCAAGTTCATTCAGTTCCACGCCGCCATGTACAACAATCAACCAACAACAGAAAACTCCGGAAAAATTACAAATCCGTGGTTGACGCTCATTGGCGCCGCGGCCGGAATTAGTGATCCTAAGTTCTCGTCGTGTGTGAACAATGGCGATTTCATTAATTGGACTAAGAACATCGAGGCAGATGCTGCGGCCAAGAACGTCAATGCGACACCGACCGTTTTCGTCAATGGTAAAGAGTTGGATCGCAACACCCAATATATGGATCCAGTCGCGTTCAAGAAGGCGCTGACTGACGCAGGAGTTAAATAATCTCTGAGGCATTCATCCCCACGCCGGCGCACTCCGCGCTGTCGTGGGGTTTTTTCACGGTTCACTACTACGCGCTCTGCATCCTTGCCGGGATTATCGCTTCGCTGATAATCGGAAGAGCTCGCTATAAACGACTAGGCGGCGACCCCGACGAG
>DAIPLA010000090.1:0-3011 GCA_036769465.1 Candidatus Nanopelagicaceae bacterium | reverse complement strand
TTAAAAAGAAGAGTCGCCCTATAAGCCGGATCCTGTCCATCACTTGCGTGAGTGGATCACCATCCATCTAGTTACGCAATTGCTCACGTAATCAAGCGACCTACCTGATGACTCGAGCGAGCAGCCCTCAAACGTCATCTTTTTGATCTTGCTCCAGGTGGGGTTTACCTAGCTATCTGTATCACTACAAATACTGGTGGTCTCTTACACCACCGTTTCACCCTTACCGATTGCTTTTCAGCAAAAGGCGGTCTGTTTTCTGTGGCACTGTCCCGCGGGTTGCCCCGGGTGGCTGTTAGCCACCACCTTGCTCTGTGGAGTCCGGACTTTCCTCGGTGTATTGCTACAACGCGGTGATCCAGGCGACTCTTCAGTGCCTTAAGGATACTTGAGGTTCACTTTGCCCCGATACCCTTCGCGGACCATGCAGATTCTCTTACCGCCGAGTGAAGGCAAAAATGAGCCCACCCGGCGCAAAGCGCTGACGTGGAGTGCGCTCTCTTTTCACAAGGAACTCACGGCGGCCCGCACGGCCGCTCTTAAGAAACAATCCGAAATCGACTACGCCCATTGCGACCTTGCCGCCAACGTTTACAGCGGCGTTCTGTATAAAGCGCTGGATTACCGATCTCTAAGCCCTGCCGCGCGAGCGCGGGCAAATAAATCCATCATCATTATCTCTGCGGCATTTGGAGCGCTCCGCCTCACCGACGTGATTCCGTATTACAAATTCAAAATTGATCCCGCGCTTTGGAAAAAGCCCCTAGCTCTCGCCCTGGCCAACATCGATGATGAATTAATCGTCGATTGCCGATCGTCTACGTACTCAACCGTATGGACCCCGAATCCACTGAATACTATTGGCATTCGCGTATTCCAAAAAGTGAATGGCCAGCTCAAAGTCATCACGCACATGTCTAAATTGACCCGCGGCGAAGTCACTCGTTATCTCGTTTCACAATCCAAAACACCGCGAACCCCACGCGAGCTTCATCAGTTATTGAACAAGGATTTCAATTGCCGACTAATAGCGCCGGAAGGAAAGAAGAGCTGGTTTATTGATATGATTGTTTGACGGCGGCGCTGCGCTCGGACAAGCTCTTGAGCGCGCGCAAACCGTCAGAGGGCCAAATCGCAATCGTCGTAATACTGCACGGCGCGATATCAATGTGATACACCCCGTCAATAGTTCCGGCCGTGACCAACGAGGCGAGCGTCTTGATCACCACGTTGTGGGTGACTACTAAGACTTTTTGACCCGGATAATCCTGCGCCAATTGATTCAGCACAGACTCGGTGCGAGCCGCGACATCTTCGTATGACTCCCCTGTACTTCCAGGTCGCGCGAACGGCGATGCAACCCATTCGTTCCATTCTGATGGGTACATCTCTTTTACTTGCGCAACAGTCAGACCGTCCCATTCGCCAAACGAACCTTCACGCCACGCATCGTCGAAATGAATATTCCCGCCGATTTTCTTCTGAATGATTTCTGCAGTATCGCGCGTACGTTGCATGGGTGATGAAATAAATACATCTGGCTTGCGAAGCGCAAGCTCTGCCGCAACCGCTTCGGCTTGCGCGCGGCCCGCATCACCCAGCCCTGGATCAGAACCACCCGAACCAGAGAATGCGCGAGAAGGAGTCAACGGTGTCTCGCCATGGCGAACCAAATAAATAGTGGTGGGGACCTCGCCTGACACGACTCGTTCGGTTAAGAAATTCACTTGCTTGCTCGCAACCGGAGCCTCATCTCCATCGAGCGCCTTGTTCGCCAAACGATCCGCGTGTGAATTCAAATCGCGCGGAATCCACTTATACGAAACCAAATGTGCCGGGTGCGCCTCTCGAGCACGTTTTGCGAGCTCACGCATATCCGGATGCTTGATCTGCCATCGACCGGACATCTGCTCCACAACCAGCTTGCTATCCATCGCGACTTCAATCGTTGCCTCGGGATCAATACCGTGGACTTTCTCAAGACCCGCAACCAAACCGCTGTATTCCGCGACGTTATTGGATGCGATACCAATCGTGGCATAGAGCTCGTGCAAGATCTTTCCATTTTCGGTGACCACCGCGCCATATGCAGCGGGGCCGGGATTGCCGCGCGAACCGCCATCCGCAGTTATCTGAAATGTGCGGGCCATTAAATACGAACCAAAATTCTGCGGCACTCCTCGCATCGCAAGACTTCATCGGTAGCGAGCGTCTTGATGCGTTCAACTTCAATAGCGTTGATTGCCAAATGGCAGCCATCGCACTTGTTTCCAATCAAGAGGGCGGCGCCCACTCCGCCTTCTTTATTCGCAATCTTTGTATATAAATCCAGGAGCTCTGTTCCAATCTTCGGGAGAACCAAGGTGCGCTCGGACTGGCGGAGCGATATCTCTTTTGCAATCTCGGTCTTCGCGTTCTCGATGCGAATATTGAGCTCAAGCTCGAGTTTTACTAAGCCTTCTTCATCGCTCTTGAGAGTCGCCACCCGTTCTTTAGCGGCGTCGTGGCGCATCATAATTTCTAGCTCGCCATCTTCTAGCTCTGCCTTGCGCTTGGCCAAAGTCACTAGCTCGTGTTGCAACGTCTCCAGGTCTTTCGGTGAACCCGTGCCGGCCGCTAATCGCACCTCATCCTTTTTCATGCGATCCGCGACTTGTTCGACGTCCACTTCGCTGCGTCGTAAATCAATCGCCACATCGGCGAGCTCTGCTTCAGCGACCGCCAGTTCTGCCGCGCCGGCGGCAAGACGCGCCTGGATTGCTTTTATCTGCTCGTGCTCGGGCAAGGTGTTGAGTCGGTGATTGGCCGCCATGATCGCGGAGTCGATGCGCTGTAATTCCATGAGCGCGGTCTGTTGTTCTACCGCGGCTTTCATGGCGCTCCTCGCATATTGAGATCTTATTTATATATGTACTTATGTGAACTGGTGGGCACTGAGGGTTTCGAACCCCCGACATCTTCGGTGTAAACGAAGCGCTCTACCACTGAGCTAAGCGCCCAATTCAATACCC
>DAIPLA010000019.1:0-15532 GCA_036769465.1 Candidatus Nanopelagicaceae bacterium | reverse complement strand
CGTACATATGTTTCGCTAGAACGCCGATGAAATCTAGGTTGCGATACTTCTCGTTGAAATCCAATCCGTATCCGACCACGAATTCCGACGGAATATCGAAGCCAACGTATTTGACGCTTACTTCAACTTTCGCGGCTTCTGGCTTTCGCAACATAGTCAGGATTTCGACCGACTTAGCACCGCGCGATTCAAGGTTTGATTTCAACCAAGCCAAGGTCAATCCGGTATCCACAATGTCTTCAACGATCACCACTTCACGACCAGTGATGTCGCGATCCAAATCTTTGAGAATGCGCACAACACCGCTCGACTTTGTGCCAGATCCATATGACGAGACCGCCATCCAATCCATTTCAATGTGGCGCTGGAGTGCTCGCGCGAAATCCGCCATGGTCATCACGGCGCCCTTAAGGACTCCGATCAACAGCAAGTCACGACCCGCGTAGTCGGCTTCGACTTGTACGGCCAATTCTTTGAGACGAGCGTGAATCTGTTCAGGTGAAACGATAATTTTTTCGATATCGCTTCCGGTTGTTGCTAGATCCACGATGCTCCTTTAATGGTTTGAGAGGGTAAGTCTGCCTGAATTCCGCAAAACCTTCACACCGCCAGGAAGCGCAAGCTCACCCTGACCGTGCCAATTCGTGATGAGCGCCTCCACCGGCACCAAATGTTCGGCCGAGATGCTCCCACTGGGGGCGCCAGCGGCGTAGATCGCGCGGCGCAAGACCCGAGACCTGATGGCCACCGGAAGTGCGGCCAGACGCTCCGCGGGAATGTCGGAGAGATCCAACCCGTCACAGACGTGGCTAGCCCACTCATCCAACGCTTCATCGTCTTGCCGCAACAACTTGGCGGTGCGGGCCAACGCTTCAATCACGCCGGGCCCAATTTCAGATTCCAGAATCGGTAAAACATTCTGGCGTACACGAACTCGGGCAAAGTCAGGATTTGAATTGTGCGGATCAATCCAAAATTCAATTCCCGCTTCGCGACATGCCGCTTCGGTAATGGAACGGGCGATGTTCAGAAGTGGGCGAACATACGCGCCATTAATCTCTGCCATGCCCGAAAGCGAACGCGGACCCGAGCCGCGCGCAAGACCGAGCAAGACCGTCTCTGCCTGATCGTTCAAGGTGTGGCCTAAGAAAAAAGCTCGTGACGAATAAGTGTCGAGCGCTTGTTCAAAGAGTCCGTATCGCGCTCGTCGCGCCGAAGCTTCTAATCCATCTTTCATTTCAACCTGGGCCGTCGCAAAGAAAATTTCGGTAAAGCCCAGACCGCGCAATTTTTCGATTGTTACAGCGGCGACCTGATCGCTTCCGTTTTGAAGGCCATGGTCGATAACGACCGGAATGATTTCAAGATCGCGACTTTTCGCTTCGTGCAATAACGCATGAGCCAGCGCCATCGAATCCGCGCCGCCTGAAACTCCGACCAGCACCTTTTCGAATGGCGAGAGCGCGTCGAGATATGGGCGAACCACAGCCCGAATTTCGAGAATTGCCGGAGTAGTAATGCTCACGGAGTAAATCTAGTGGTTAATTAAACCCGGCCACCAGATGGCATCAAACCCTGAATCGAGTAGATGCTAGAGAAGAGCAAGCCCTTGCTCTTTGAATTCGCTTCCCACATCATGCCATTTCCGGCATAAATGGTGATGTGGTGAATGTTTTGAACCGAACCATCGAATGAATAGAAGAGTAAATCACCTGGGATCAATTGGTTGAGGGGTACGCGCTGCGTATCCACGAAATAAAGCGCTGCGTTGAGGCGAGACCATTGCGGATAACCCAAACCAGCTGCGTGATAAGCCGCGTATACAAGACCGGAACAGTCGAATGAGCTCGGTCCCTGCGCACCCCATAAATATGGTTTGCGTGCAAGAACTTGAACCTTTGCAAAGGCAACCGCGGCTGCGCGAATTGCGTCGGTGGAACGAATCGTGCTTCGACCGCCCCAATGTTTATCCGGCCAAATTTTTGCCTGACCCGGTGTTGTTAAGGCAATCGTCGCGTTCGCCTCTTCCAACAACGAAATCTGACGTTGTTGTTCGAGCGTCAATCTAAAGTTACGCGCCTTGGCTAATTCGGAGGCAAGTTGGTTTTGGACCGCAGTCAATTTATTCACTTCAACTTGTTGCGCGGCCTTTGCATCATCCGCGGCCTTCTTGGTTTGCGCGACTTTTGCGGTTGCCACGGCTTGTGCAGCCTTCGCTTGATCCGCGGCGGCCTGCGCTACTTTGGCGGCGGCCTCGGCGGTTTTGAATCGTTGCAGAGTTGTGGCGTCGGATGCGCCGATATTGTTGAGCGCAGACAACCGATCAATCACATCTTGCGGGCCGTTGGCGTTAAGAATCGAATTCCAATTACTGAACCCACTGCCATCCTTGTACGCGTTGCTCGCCATTTTTCCAATGGTCTGCGTTTGTGCCGCAACCGCGGCTTGCATTACACGAGCATGGGCAGCCGCAACATTTGCTTTCTGAGTAGCAACAGCGAGTGCTGCGACCGCCGAGTTGTATTTTGCGGTGGCCGCGCTCGCGACAGCGATCAATTGATTGAGCGTTTGCGTCGCTTTATTTAAATTTGCCTGGGCAGCAGCCGCGGCAGCCGCCTTTTGTTGTTCGACCTTCTTTGCCGCATCAATCTGAGCCTGAGTCGGAGCGGGAGTCTTTGCAGAAGCGCTATTGGGAAGAACCGCAGCGCCAAATATAAACACGGCCGAAACAGCAAGCGCAGTAAATCTGCGGCGCTGATTCTTGGGCTGACCGTGGTGCAAGCTCTTATGCATGGACGTCCTCGCTGGGGATGCGTGGGTTTAACTCTTACAAGGAGTTAAGCATAAAGCCGCTAGCGCTGATTTTTAGTTAGCGACATCTCGCTTCTTGAAGAGGGTGGCCACGATTCCAAATCCAACGAGCAGATATGCCGCGCTCATCCCGATTGAGTGCATGTAGCTGATATCAATCGAGCCGCCTTCGCCAATGTTGCTGATGTTCTGGCCTGGAAGCCATTTCGCGGATCCCGATAACGCCGCACTCAGAATGTTCTCAAGAACGAGATTCCAGATGACTCCGATCGAAATTGCGCTAATTGGGGAACGAAGCAAGAGACCCAGGATCATTCCGAATAGGCCAAAGCCAATCGTCGAGAGCAGAACGTTGACGAAGGTGTGGCCGAGCAAAGAGAGCCCAGCACTTGTTCCCCACAGCGATGTAGTGACCTTCGCGCCCGGTGCTAATAAGTACGACGCCGCGACCGTAATTACTGCGGTCGTAGCCACCATGAAAATTGCGAATGACGCCATCACGATAAATTTTCCGCCAAGAATTTTCATTCGCGCTGGCTGACGGACTAACAAGTTGCGCAACGTGCCGTATGTATATTCCTGAGCGGTCTGCGAAGCGAAGATGCAGAGCGCTACGAGGCCGAGAAAAGCCGAGACGAGTTTGAATCCGTAGGCGATTCCGGAGGCTTGGCTGAGTGTGGCTGCGCTTATGAATTCACCGCGCCGAGTGTTATGGCCAGAATTGATTCGCAAATACACGAGCGAGGTAAATAGCACGGATAACCCCGCGACGATTGCGGTCGTGGAGAGCGCCAACGTGGGGCGGCGAAGTTTGCGCGCTTCGGCATAAATGACTCGCAACATTATTTGGCTCCTGACTCGCTGGTTAATTCGAAGAAGGTTTCTTCCAGCGAGGGTCGAACGGTCGCTAACTGGGAGAGCGTGATTCCGGCTTCGGCGGCCAACCGATTGAAAGTGGCGCTCCACTCCGCCGGACTTAAAACATGGATTTCATCCTCAATCACCGAAGCCGAATGTCCGCTCTGCTCTGCAATCGAGACGAGTCGCGGCATGTCCACCGCATACTCGGGCTTGGCAATGATGATGGGTTGTTGCGCCTCGAGCAATGACTCGGTCTTGCCTGAGAAAATAACTTTTCCGTCTCGCAGCATGACGAGGTATTCCGCGATCATTTCGATTTCGCTAAGCAAGTGTGAAGAAACGAAGACGGTTGTTCCTTGCGAGGCCAAGCGCTTCATGAGTTCGCGCACCTCTTGAATACCCGATGGGTCCAAGCCATTTGTAGGTTCATCCAAAATCAAGAGCTTTGGATTTGGCAATAAAGCGGCGGCTATTCCCAACCGTTGTTTCATGCCGAGCGAATATGTTTTGAATTTTGATTTTGCGCGATCGCCCAATCCGACTAATTCCAAAAGCTCCATGACCCGCTCTTGCGGAAATCCACCCAGGCTCGCGAGAACCCGCAAGTTTTCTGCGCCGGACAGAGCTGGATAGAACGCTGGTCCTTCGATCATCGCGCCAACAGATGGCAAAAATTTCTCTGGTTCATTGATGGAGTGGCCTAGTACCGATCCCGTTCCGCTGGTAGGAGCAATCAAGCCCAACAACATCCGAATCGTTGTTGTTTTACCGGCACCATTTGGGCCAACGAAACCACAGATTGTTCCGAGTGGAACCTCGAAACTTGCTGAACTGACGGCGGCTCGTTCACCGTAAACCTTGGTCAAGTTGCTGACCGATATAGCTAAATGTGGCAAGGCCAAATTCTGCTGGGAATTCTCTGACTTCGGAATCGCACTCATGCAGGCACATTAACAGCGCAAGCTGAGGAAGGGCTTATTTAACGAGAACCGCGATCACGAGGAGCAGGGAATACGCACTTAAGTAAGTAATAGACCACTGAAAGAGTTTTGCGGCGGCTTTTGCACCGTCCGCGCCGTTAATGCGCAGCAATTGCTGGATAAAACCGAGCGCAAGTAGAGCGGTCACGAGCCAGGCCCACCATTTCAGATGCGCGGTGGCATCTACGCCCAGTGAGCAGGCGATCATTCCCACGGTATGAAACCACATCTGCTTTTCTACAGATTTCATGGAGGCAACAACCGGCAGCATAGGAATACCCGCCGCCGCGTAATCGTCCTTGTATTTAATCGCCAACGCCCAAAAATGCGGCGGCGTCCAAAAGAAAATTACGAAAAAGAAGAGCCATGCGGTCCACGAAAGATTGTCTTTGACCGCCGCCCAGCCAATCAGCACTGGCATACAACCCGCGATGCCACCCCACACAATATTCTGAGCGGTGCGGCGCTTTAAACCAATGGTGTAGAAGAGAACGTAGAAAACAATCGCAGCGGCGGTGAGAACCGTTGCATAAGTATTGGTAAATATTTTGAAAATTAACAATGAAAGCAGGGTGAGCGCCGAGGCAAAGGCAAAGGCCGCTTCTTCGCTGATATCGCCGGTGACCAAAGGACGCTTAGAAGTGCGGTTCATCAACCGATCCGAGTCGACTTCAATAATCATGTTGAATGCATTGGAAGCGCCAGCAGCAAGCGTGCCACCAATCAATGTGGCGAGCGTCAGCTTCAGCGACGGAACGGCTTTCGCCGCTAAGAAAAGTGCTGGCAGGGTTGTGACCAACAAGAGTTCGACCACGCGCAGCTTCATCAGCGCGACATAAGGTCCAACCTTCAATTTCACGCCGTCACACTATCGCTGAAAGCTGTGGGCTAGGCGGCTTTTGGTGCGGGGGCCGCGATGGTTGCGAGCATCTTGTCGATGGTCTCGCGAGCAAGCTGACGGTAGTACTCCGTGGGATGAATGCGGTTAGCGATAACGGCGAATACATACTTCTTATCTTTTACATTCACGTATCCAGCCAAGCTGACGGTGCCATTAATCCACCCGGTCTTTGCCTGCACGAGACCGACCGCCTTTGGCGCATCGGTGACGAAACGAGTTTGAAGTGTGCCGGTCTTACCTGCCAGCGGGAGTCCATCGGCGATTACTTTGAGTTCCGGCGTTGACTGAATTTTGACGAGCAACTCCCCGATTGTTCGAGCAGAAATGCGAGTCTCCTTCGACAGACCATTTCCGTCATAAATTGCTAGACCGTTGTGCTCTACGCCAAATTCATCCAAGGTTTTTTCAAATGCTTGCTGAATCCCAGCCGCTTCGCCGCCGAATCCCAATTTCACGGATGCCGTACGTGCGAGTCGATCTGCCAACACGTTGTCGCTCCACAACAAAGTAAATTGCGCGATATCACTCAACGGCGGCGATGTAATTTCGGCAATCTTGTTGACCGCCTCCGCCTGTGCCGCGGCTGGTGAGGTGATGGGGTTCAACGTTATATTGACTCGACCGGCAAAAAACTTTTGCAGCGTTTGCGCATCTAACGTATAGACGCCAGAGAAATCCAACGTCATGGATTTCATTCCTGGGTTGGCCGCCAGGACCGCGTTAATCAGTGACGGTGAATATGCCCGATGATATTTCTTCGCCTCAAAATCACTCGCGGTTAGCCATGGATCGCCCTGGCCGAGCAAAATAAAAGTATCCGGCTTGTCGGTCGTCGAAATAGAAGTCGTGAATGTTGTATCCGCACCCAAGGTGTGAATCGCTGTCGTCATCGAAACAAGCTTGAGAACCGACGCCGGCGCACGTAATACATCTGGCGCTTGTGAAAAGAGCGTCTGGTCCGAGGCTGGATCAATCAGAACGATGCCGGGCTTGGCCAACAGTGGTGACGAGGCAAGCTTCATAAAAGTATGTGGCAGCTTTAGCGCGAAAGCTGGAGTCGCACCGAGAACCATGGCTCCAGAAATGGCAGCAACAACGCTCGCTCGGAAAACTTTTCGCTTGGAGAACACGGGTGAATTATGCCCGCTATTGTAGAAAAATCTTTATTTGCGACGCGTGAATCGACCCTGAGAAATTGCTGCGCCGAGAACAACGAGCAACGCTCCGACCGGCTCATTCCACTTAATTCCTTCGCCCAAGAAAATAACTCCCACAATGACCGCTACTAACGGCGTGAGGTACGTGACGGTACTGGCGATCGAACTACCAGCCGCGGCGATGATTTGGAAGTTCCAGATGTATGCAACTCCCGTGCCAACAGCTCCTAGCGCGAGCATCGAAAGTATCGGAATAAGAGTGAAGTGATCGTGCGAAATTCCGTTATAGAGAAATAGCGGTAACAAAGTTATCGAGGCGAGCGTTATTTGCGTGGTGGCCATCACATCTGGCCGAAGGCCTAGGGGCAATACGTATTTACGAGTGAATGGAAAGGAGAATCCATAACACGTCACGGCCGCGAATAAGGCGAGCACGCCGATTAATGAGTTGTGGCCAATTCCTTTCCAGATTCCAAGAACCGTGGCGACGCCAAGCGCACCGAATAGCAGGCCGAGTAATTGATAGTTCTTCGGCTTGTCATCTCGGAATAGAAAAAGAATCACAATCAAAGTAGTCAACGGCGTCGCGGCGTTAATAATTCCCGCCAGAATCGATGTGACCTTCACTTCCGCATAAGCAAAGAGCACACCTGGAAAGACATTCAGCAGTAACGCGACAATCCAGAGTTTGAACCATGTGCTTTTTTCACTGGGCAGCTTTAGGCCGCGCACGCGGACGATGACGAGCAAAGTGATTGCACCAAAAAAGCAGCGACCGAATGCGACACCAAACGGGGTTAGGAAATGCAAGCCTTGCTTAATAAATATGAATGAACAACCCCACGCAATTCCTAATGCGATATAGGCAGGAACCCAGGACTTTTCACTTTTAGTGGGCTGTGAACTCATAGTTATAAAGCATAGAGGTCTGAGAAGTTATGAACGAGCAGATTTGAAGAATAGAGTTATGGCATGAGCGAACAATCTCCGACGATTCCTGGTGAAGTGGGCCCGGGTGAGTTTTATCCGGTGGTCGGAGTTGGACCGCATCCTCAACCATGGCCTGCCGACGATGTCTACGACGAAGAGTTGCTCGCGAATGGCGATCGCCGAAACGTGCTCGATCATTACCGATATTGGAAGGTCTCCGCGATTGTCGCGGATTTAGACACTAAACGACACTCTCTTCAAATAGCAATCGAAAATTGGCAACACGATTTAAATATTGGCTCCGTGGTACGAACCGCGAATGCATTTAACGTTTCCTATGTACACATCGTTGGAAAGCGGGACTGGAACAAGCGCGGCGCAATGGTGACCGACAAGTACTTGCATGTGGTCCATCACCCGACCGTCGCTGATTTCAAAGCGTGGTGTGATGAGAATTCCACGCCCATTATTGGAATCGATAACCTGCCTATTTCTAAGAATTTAGAGACCACAGCGCTGCCGGAGAAATGCGTTCTCTTCTTTGGCCAAGAAGGTGCCGGAATGTCGGACGAGGCGGTAGCGGTGTGCGAAACCGTTTTAGCGATTCAGCAATACGGCTCTACCCGTTCCATGAATGCTTCTGCGGCGGCGGCAATCGCCATGTACGCGTGGGCCATGCAACATCTCAAGATTATAGAGAGCTAATCGCCTTCGACGATATCGGTGACCGAACCGAGACGGCGTTCAATCTCATCCGCTTCGTCAGCGCGACCTAGCTTGCGCATTACCTCTGCAATCCGGCGCTCGATATCGACAATAAATTCAAAGTCGCGTGGATCGGTGTCGGTCGCTACTTCGAGAACCCGCTCCAACGAGGCCAAGCCGGCAGCATCGTCACCAGTGAGAATTTGCGCCTTGCCGAGTTCGAGCAGGGAATACGTCTCGCGATAATGATCATGCGCGGTGACAAAGACGTCCAACGACTTTTGAGCGGCACGAAGCGCGCCTTCGCCATCGCCAAGTTCAATCAAGCAGTGAGCAATTTTTTGATCGCATCGTGCGACGTTAATGACTTCCTTTAATCCTTTAAAGAGCGCGCGGGCTTCGGTAAATGCCTGCAACGCCTCTGGATATTGCTTCAGCTCGCGATGCGCGCATCCAATGAGATGAAGATCGTTCGCCGCTCCATTCTCATCGCCATCGACCTGGTGCTCCTGTACACATTCGGTCATGCACTCAATAGTTTTTAGGAATTCCTTACTTCCGTACCACCACTCGCCCAATGTGCATGCAAGGTCGATCGCCATTGGAGATTTGGATTCGCGCAAGAGTTCAACCGCTTTACTCATCGCGTGCGCTGCTTCGTTCATGCGCTTCAATTGATTGAGGTTGTAACCAATCGCGGAGTATGCCTGCGCCAATCCATCAGTATGTGCGGTGGCGCCGAGTTCGGTATAAATATCACGAGCGGTTTCGGCGAGCGCCAAAGCCTCGTCGTATTGTCCCCGCGCATAAATTCGCGCGCTTAATTCGTAATATGTATTGGCACGATCAAGACCTTGAACTTCTGGGATTCGTTCCCACAACATCTCTTCGGTAACGATGTCTTCCGAGTTCGTGTCGTCGTCTTCGCTCATGCAATTACTCTAACAATTTCGGGGTCGCCAGGCCGTCCGATGCGCAGAAACACAGGAGTATCCTTTCCACATGCCCCTCAACCGAAGAGATTTCATCAAGGCGGGAGCGCTGGCCACCGCCGGGCTGTTCACCTCCGGTTTACCTGGAGTTGGGGATGCCGCGTCCGCCGCGGTACCGGACATCGCACATGGTTCGCGGTCGACGCCTCAGGTTGCGCTGACCTTCCATGGCGCCGGCGATCCAGCGATCGCGAAGAAACTAATAAGTATCTTTTCAGAGACTAAAACCCCGGTTACCGTCTTCGCGGTTGGCACCTGGCTGAAGGCGGATCCAACCGTCGCCAAGACTCTGATTGATGCGGGCCATGACATCGGCAACCACACCTACACTCACACCCAGATGAAAACCATCTCGGCAAAAATGGTGGATTCCGAGATCGCGCTATGCGCCGCCGAATTGACCAAATTAATTGGCAATCACGGCAAATTTTTCCGCCCATCCGGTACTCAATACTCCACCCCGCTGATTCGCAAGACCGCGTTGAAATACGGATATAAGAAGTGCATTTCTTACGATGTGGACTCGCACGATTATCAAGATCCTGGCAAGGCGGCGGTAGTCAAGAATGTCATGACTAATGTAAAGAACGGTTCCATAGTGAGCTTGCACTTCGGCCATCAAGACACAATCGACGCGTTACCGACCATCATTGATCAGCTCCACGCAAAGGGCCTTACGCCGGTCACGCTTTCCACAATGTTAGGAACGATTTAATGCGTCGCAATAAATCAATCGCAATTCTTCTCGCTATCGCGTCTCTCGCATTGACCGCACCCGCGGAGGCATCAACCCCGCTAGCAGGAATGCCGCCGGTTCTAGATGCAAACGACATTTACGCAGCCGATCGCCCCAATCAGTTAAGTCCCGTGGTCGCGAATATGCCGCAGATGGTTTACGTCCCCAATCACACCTCAAATACGGTCTCGGTCATTGACCCAAAGACATTCAAGGTTGTGAAGACTTTCAAGACTCCCAAGGGCCCACAACACATCGTTCCATCGTGGGATCTAAAGACGTTATGGGTAAACGATAATGAGGGAAATTATCTAACCCCGATCAATCCAGCAACCGTCACCATGGGCAAGTCGGTCTATGTACACGATCCATACAACCTCTACTTCACGCCCAACGGTAAGTACGCGATTGTTATGGCCGAGGCCGATAAGCAAATCGTTTTCCGTGATCCTCACACGATGGCGATTAAGAAGACCGTGAAGGTTCCATGTGAAGGCGTTAATCACGCAGACTGGACCGCCGACGGCAACTTCTTTGTGGTCTCATGCGAGTTCTCCGGCATGCTTTTGGAGCTCAACACCGCCGAGATGAAAATTGTCGCAACCGTGAAGTTGCCACACACCTACACAACAATGCCGATGCCTCAAGATGTAAAAATTTCCCCAGATGGTAAGACTTTTTACATCGCCGACATGACATCAAACGGTATTTGGGTCATGCCGGCGGATCACTTTGGAAAGTTCTCGTTTATCGCCACCGGTAAAGAGGCTCACGGCATGTATGTCACTCGCGATTCAAAATACTTATTAATCAGCAACCGAATGGAGGGAAGCATCTCTGTCCTCCGATTCTCGGACAACAAACTGGTCGCGAAGTGGGTGATTCCTGGAGGTGGCAGCCCGGATATGGGTGGAATCTCGGCGGACGGCACACAATTCTGGATTTCTGGCCGATATAACAACGAGGTCTATGTCTTTGACATAGTTCACGGCACCTTCCTTACTAAAATAAAGGTAGGCAAAGAGCCTCATGGCTTGGCGTACTACCCACAGCCCGGTCGATATTCACTCGGACACACAGGAGTCTTTAGATAGTGAAAATTCGCGAATCAGTCCCCGTAATTCTCGGGCGACTGGCATATCTGGTTGGGCTATACGACATTGCTTCCAACATGTTTCGGCCAGTTAAAAAGACCGCGGCGTCGGTCAATCAATATTTTCCAGTAGCCATCTCATCGACTGGATTCGCAACAGCAATTTTTACCGGCCTAGTCCTCATCATCGTTGCCCGTGGGCTAATTCGAAGAAAACGGCGCGCGTGGACCTTGGCGATACTCCTGCTTGCAGCGAATATCGTCTCTGACTTCATTCGAAACACTAACCACCCACTGCAGATTGCGCTCGTCCTTGGTCTGCTTGTTTTGTTGCTGATTTTTCGCAAGGAATTTTACGCAATTTCAGATCCCACAACCAAGGTGCAACCATTGGTTGGGTTTGGATTGACCGTAGTTGTCTCCATTATTACTGGAATAGTTTTTATTTATTACCGTCATGGAAATCAAATTCAAGGCAACCCCACGTTTAAGAATATTTTCTTAACCGTTATCGAAGGGCTTGTTGGTGTCTCGGGACCACTCGAATTCACGAGTTCTCGAATTTCAGACACGGTCGACTTCACGCTTGGCGCCTTTGGATTCTTCATTATCTTAGTTCCACTCTGGTTGTACTTCCGTCGCATTGCTCCAGTCAATGCGTTGAATGACGACGACATTGAAATCGTGAAGAAATTGATTCGACACGATGGCGAACAAGATTCACTAGGCTATTTTGCAACCCGCGCAGACAAGAGCATCATCTGGTCCGATAACAAGAAGGCGGGCGTTGCCTACCGCGTGCAAGGTGGCGTCATGTTGGCCTCCGGCGATCCCTTTGGTGAATTCAGCTTGTGGCCAGAAGTAATTGAAAAATTTCTTGAAGAAGCACGACTCCATGCGTGGACTCCTGCGGTTATGGGTGCGAGCGACCTGGGCGGAGAAGTCTGGGTTGAGCACGCAGGAATGCTTGCGATTGAAATTGGCGATGAAGCAATCATCGTTGTTAAGGATTACACCCTTGAAGGTCGTCCGATGGCGAACGTCCGACAGATGGTCAATCGAATCAAGCGCAAGGGATACTCGACATACACATCTCGTTGGGGTGATCTCCCCGAAGATGTGAAGCGAGATCTTCATGCGAAGGCGAAAGAGTGGCGCTACGGAGTGCCAGAGCGCGGCTTCTCGATGTCTATGGATCGCTTCGGCGAAGCGGCAGATGCCGACTGCGTCATCACGATCTGCACCTACGAAAACCACATCGCCGCCTTTTTGTATTTCGTTCCTTGGGCCAATGACCGTCTCTCGCTCGATCGCATGCAGCGCGAAAAGGGTAGCGACCCAGGCGTGAACGAGCTGTTAATCAGCGATACATCTATGTGGGCAAAGGAGAACGGCATAACGCATATTTCTCTTAACTTTGCCGCGTTCCGTTCGCTCTTTGAGCGCGCTGACAAAATTAGTGCCGGTCCCATCACGCGTGGAACTCGAAACATCATTCGCTTCTTCTCGAACTGGTTCCAAGTCGAATCGCTCTACCGATTTAATGCGAAGTTCCAACCTGAGTGGCGCACTCGCTACGTGCTCTACCCCCGCACGCCAGACTTAGTAAAGGTCGTGTGGGCTGCGTTGCGCGCGGAGAAGTTCATCTCCAGTTTTAGAAATCACTCGATGAAGTGAGCGCTAGCCGTTCTGAGCTAGCCATTGGAAGCCGGTTTGCACAAAGGGTTTCCAGACCTTGATGTTGTGACCGCCCGATGGAATCTCGACCAATTTAGTCGTGAGCGAATTACCCACTTTCCCCAAGAAGGTATTCATCGACGCGTACGAGAACTTGTCGCGCTTGGAATAAATAATAAGCATTTTTAACGTTGTGGGCTTTGCGGTAACAGACTTTGCAATGTCATATTCCTGGCTCAACACATTCCGCTCGCGCTGATTAATCCCCGCTTCGAAACTAGGGGCAAAATATCCAGCCAGAGATATCGCCAAGTTGTACTGCTCAGGATGGCGAACGGATAACTCAGCAGAACACCAACCTCCGGTCGAATAACCAAAGCTGGCCCATGGGCGATTATCGACGCCGAGAAATCCTTGTGCGAAGACCTTCATATCTTTCGACAACCAGGTTTCGACTTGGGAGGTTCCCGGAATATTCAAGCATTCGGTATCAAGTCCACGGACGACGTTAATTGCGGGAATAATCGCAATCGTCGGTGGAATTTGACCTGCCTTCTCCATCCGATCCATGGTGGCGATTCCCTGCAATGTACCGATCCACGTTTGTGGCACGCCTGGATAACCTGGAAGGAGTTCAACGACTTTGTAATTTGTGCCGATGGTTGGAGTCGCGGTCGTTGTTTCGAGTTGCGCGGCAATCGAAGGTGAAACCGCAACGTATACATAATCTGATACGCCCGAAAATGCACCGGTGATTACCCGCTTAAAAACAAGCCCGCCATCTTTGAGGTGATCAGCATTTGCAACGTCCACTTTTGTAATCGTCGAAAGCGTTGAAGGTGAGATTGCGACTTTGGCCAAATTTTTATTGGTTCCGAAGAAGTCGCCCCATGTGTCATAAAAGTCGCCAGCCCGATTGATGGTCACGCCTAACGAGGCGAAGGCGAATACTTGAATGAATATGATGATCGAGATTCGAGCCGTGACATTGCGGAAGTTGTGGGTAGAAAACTTGTGCCAAAAGATCACGGTCAGCACCAGCGCGATTGCGGTGATGACCCAGAAAATGACCTCGGTCGAGAAGCTCAAAATGCCCAGCACGCGCTCAGGTTAGCGGAGCTGCCATGCGAGCGCTCTGCCAGACGTCAGGTTTGGCAGGGGTATAGTTAGGCCACGTGCGTTTCTTAACTAATCCAAGCCACGACCTGACCTATGACGATGTATTCATGGTCCCCAATAAATCCACCATCACAAGTCGGATGGATGTTGATTTAGCCACCACCGATGGCACCGGCACCACCATTCCATTGGTCGTCGCCAATATGACCGCGATATCTGGTCGCCGAATGGCTGAAACGATTGCTCGACGCGGCGGCATCGCAGTAATCCCACAAGACATTCCGCTCGACATTGTCCGTGGCGTTATTGCGTGGGTGAAGAACCGCCATATTTTCTTCGAAACACCGGTCACACTCTCGCCTGAGGAGACCGTCGCAGATGCGTTGGATTTAATCAACAAGCGCGCGCACGGCGCAGTCGTTGTAGTAGAAAACAACAAGCCGGTCGGCATCGTGACCGAGGCCGATTGCGAACGCGTCGACCGCTTCACTCAATTGCGCCAGATCATGGCATCCGATTTGGTAACGCTCCCCGATACGGTTGCGCCAAAAGAAGCCTTTGATTTTCTGACTACCCACCGCCGTAAATTGGCGCCGGTAGTGAATGCATCGGGCGAGCTAGTGGGAATTCTTACCCGCACCAGCGCGCTTCGCGCCACGTTGTACACACCAGCGCTCGACGCCGATAAGAAATTGCGGATTGCGTGTGCGGTGGGAATTAATGGCGATGTCGCTTCAAAGGCCAAGGCGTTGCTCGACGCTGGCGCCGATGTCTTGGTCGTTGACACAGCTCATGGTCATCAAATGAAAATGATTGAAGCGCTCAAGACCATTCGTGCGCTCAGCCCGCGCGTTCCAATCGTTGCTGGAAATGTTGTAACCGCAGAAGGTACTCGTGACTTGATTGAAGCCGGCGCCGACATCATCAAGGTCGGAGTTGGCCCAGGAGCGATGTGCACGACTCGTATGCAGACAGGTGTTGGCCGTCCGCAATTTTCAGCTGTTCTCGAATGCGCAGCCGAAGCAGCAAAGCACGGAAAGCATGTGTGGGCCGATGGCGGCGTTCGTCATCCGCGCGACGTGGCGTTGGCACTGGCCGCTGGCGCTTCACAAGTAATGATTGGCTCGTGGTTTGCCGGAACCTTTGAATCCCCTAGCGATCTCAATCGTGATTCAAACGGTCGACTCTATAAAGAGTCATTCGGAATGGCTTCGGCCCGCGCTGTCGCGGCTCGTACCGCCACCGAAGGCGCCTTTGATCGGGCTCGGAAAGCGTTATTTGAAGAGGGTATTTCATCATCTCGCATGTACATCAACCCAGCGCGACCAGGCGTGGAAGATTTAATTGACGAGATCATTTCTGGCGTTCGTTCATCGTGCACGTATGCAGGAGCCGCAAGTCTCGCGGAGTTTCACGATAAGGCCGTTGTCGGTATTCAATCCGCTTCTGGTTACGCCGAAGGTAAGCCGCTGACCTCTTCGTGGTAACGCTTCTTAGTTAAGGGATTAATTTGAAGAGATTAATCTTCGAGTTCCCGACGAGGATCGTCGGTATCGTCCCATTCCGGCTG
>DAIPLA010000018.1:0-15549 GCA_036769465.1 Candidatus Nanopelagicaceae bacterium | reverse complement strand
GAGCAGACGTTCTGACGCTTGGTTGCACCAGCCACTTGGGTCTTCACGCTCTGGATATTTGGATTCCAGCGGCGGCGTGTCTTACGCATAGAGTGGGAGACGCGGTTGCCGAAGCTTGGTCCTTTGCCGCAAACGTCGCAGGTAGAGGCCATGGTGAACTCCCTTAAATCTCGAATGGTGAGCCCCCGAATTCGGGGTTCGCTAAGGGGTGAAGATTACCCCGACCACGCGGGAAATGGCTAATTCGCCCATATCCCCACAAGAGCACGAACCCCGCGCGAAGATATCGCCATGGCAACGTTGGAGACCCCGCTCAAGGCGGTCGTCGGGGATCGGACCGCTACGGCGCTCGCGAAATCCTTCGGGCTCCATACCGTCGATGACTTACTGCATCACTATCCCCGCCGCTACGTCGCCCGCGGCGAGCTTTCGGATATCTCGGAGCTTCAGGAAGGCGAGGAAGCAACGGTCTTGGCCGAAATCGCCTCGGTCAATCTCCGTCACGCCGCGGGCCGCAAAATATTGGAAGTCATCGTCACCGATGGCAGCGCCAAGATGTCTCTCACTTTTTTTAACCAAGCGTGGCGCGAAAAAGAATTGAAAGTCGGACGCACCGGAATGTTCGCAGGCAAGGTCGGATCTTTTAACGGCAAGCGCCAGCTCTCGCATCCAGATTATGAATTAATCCCGGATGGTGACGATATCGATACTGCGGTCTCCGGCTTTGCCGGTAAGTACTTGCCCGTGTATCCGGCCGCGGCAAAGTTCCCGTCGTGGAAAGTGGAGCAGTGCGTGAAAGTCGTTCTGGATTCGCTGGATCCGGTGCCGGATTATTTGCCCGAACACATCGCGACCTCTTTTAATTTTCCAACGCTGGATCAGGCTTATCGCCACATACACCAGCCAGAGAATATGGAGTCCGAGGAGCGCGCTCGTCAGCGCCTGACCTTTGACGAAGCGCTCTTATTGCAATTGGTGCTTGCACAACGGAAAGCTGAGGTCTCCGCACAACGCGCGACGCCACGACCAATCTTGATTGACGGCGTGGTGGCCGAATTTGAAAAGCGTTTGCCCTTTGCTTATACCGATGGCCAGAAAGAAGTTATCGCCGAGATCCAAGCAGATATGCAGAAGCCACATCCGATGCATCGCTTACTTCAAGGCGAAGTTGGTTCCGGAAAGACAGTCGTTGCACTTCGGGCGATGTTGTCGGTGATCGACTCTGGAGGCCAATCTGCACTGCTCGCACCCACCGAAGTCTTGGCACAACAACATTTCGCGACCATCACTCGTTTGCTCGGAGACCTCGCGGAGGCCGGAACGCTGACCGGGGGATTGGTCGGCACACAAGTCGCGCTCTTAACCGGATCCATGTCGGCCGCGGCAAAAAAGGCCGCGCTATCGCGTATCGCGTCGGGCGAAGCTGGCATAGTCATCGGCACACACGCCTTGCTTTCGAGCGGCGTGGAGTTCAGGGACCTTGGCTTGGTCGTCGTCGATGAGCAACATCGCTTCGGCGTGGAACAACGCGACGCGCTTCGCTTGAAGGCCCAACTACCACCGCATTTGTTGGTCATGACCGCAACGCCTATCCCGCGAACCGTGGCAATGACCATCTTCGGTGACTTGGATGTCAGCACACTTCGCCAACTTCCGGGCGGCCGTTCGCCCATCACAACGCATGTTGTGGCAACTCTGGAGAAGCCGCATTACGTGGATCGCGCGTGGGAACGCATCAAGGAAGAAGTAGCTAAGGGTCACCAGGCATATATCGTCGCGCCCCGAATCACTCCTAACTCGAAAGACGAGAAGTCGGTTATCACCGACGCCGATCGCGCGATGGCCCGCTTACTCGGCGAACCCTTCGATGACGAAGAAGTCTCAGAACAAGGTCAGATGACGAGCGTCGAAGAACTTGCACCACAACTGGCGACCGGTCCTTTAAAGGGTTTAAAGATTGCGCCGTTACACGGACGTCAACCGGCGGAGCTAAAAGAAGCGACCATGAAAGCATTTGCGGCACACGAGATTGATGTTTTGGTATCGACCACGGTCATCGAAGTCGGCGTGGATGTTCCCAACGCTTCGATGATGGTGATCATGGACGCGGATCGATTCGGCGTCTCGCAATTACATCAACTTCGAGGACGTGTAGGTCGTGGTTCTGTCCCAGGTCTTTGTTTGCTCGTCACCGGCGTCGCGGCGGAAACACCCGCGATGGAGCGACTCGCAGCAGTGGCGAGCACCTTGGATGGCTTTGAATTGTCGCGGGTCGACTTAGAGCAACGCCGCGAAGGTGATGTCCTGGGTCGCTCGCAATCCGGTTCGCATTCTGCACTTCGATTGTTGCGCGTACTGCGCGACGAAGACGTTATCGCCCAAGCACGCGAAGTAGCCACGTCAATGATTAGCGCTGACGCTGCTCTGCAACGATTCCCTGAATTAGCGAAGGAAGTCGCGCAGATTCGAAGCGCTGACGCTTCAACTTTCATCGACAAGGGTTGAGAAGTTAGGCTTCGCTAATGCGCATCATCGCCGGTGCGGCAAAGGGGAAAACCTTATTGTCGCCGCCCGAGACCACGAGGCCTACCTCGGATCGTGCTCGAGAAGGCCTGTTCTCCTCGTTAGAATCAGAGTTCGGCACCATCGATGGACTTAATTTCCTTGATCTTTTTTCTGGTTCGGGCGCAGTAGGAGCAGAAGCGCTTTCGCGCGGCGCGGCCGAGGTGTATTCAGTGGAGCAACACGAATTCACCGCGGATTTGGCGCGCAAGAATTTTCAATCCATCAAAAATGTAGCTGGCTCGTTTCAGGTCATCGCCACTTCCGCGCATCGCTTCTTGAGCACCGCGGCCAATATTGACTTCGATATTATTTTTATGGATCCGCCGTACAACCTCGATAACCAAGAGATTGAGGAAATGTTACAGATCATCAATGAGCGCGGACTCTTGCGCGCGCATGGATTGATTGCGGTGGAGCGCGAAACTAAGAACAAGCCATTCACCTGGCCCGCGCCCTTCGAACTCGAGAAGATACGCTCATACGGGCAGGGAAGTATCTTCTACGGCGGCCGACCTGCTAGCGTTTTGCCGTGAAGCGCGTTGTTTGCCCAGGGTCTTTCGATCCCATTACCTTCGGACACCTCGACATCATCGAGCGCGCCAGCCACCTCTTTGACGAAGTAGTTATCGCCGTTCTGGTCAACCACACCAAGCAGACCTTGTTTACCGTCGACGAGCGAATCGACATGATCAAGGAAGTCACCTTGAAATATCCCAACGTCAAGGTGGATTCGTGGTCTGGATTATTGGTGGACTATTGCAAGGCGAACAACATCGGGGCGATCATCAAGGGCCTTCGCGCTGTCACCGACTTTGATTACGAGCTGCAGATGTCGCAAATCAACTTTCAGCTTCAAAATATCGAAACCCTCTTTATGTCTACCGCGCCATCGCACTCCTTCATCTCCTCGTCCCTCGTCAAAGAGGTAGCGAGCTATGACGGAGACGTCAGCAGCTACTTACCCGCCCCGACTCTTACCCGACTCAAGGCCCGCTTGGCCGAGAAGAATAAGTAACCAGGAGGATCTCCATGGACGTTATCGAACACGTACAAGCCGCCATCACGATGGTGAAGGAGGCGCGCAGCGTTCCGCTTTCTGCCAGCTGTGTGGTGCACCGTGGCGAAATGATTGAAGCCTTGGATCAGGTCAAGGTTGCCTTTCCGGCAGACCTTGATCGCGCGCAAGAGATTCTTCGTCAACAAGATCAGATTTTGGACGAGGCGCGCGCGGCCGCGGATCAACTCATCGCCTTGGCTCGAGAGGAAGCGTCAACCTTGATTTCGCAGACCGAGATTGTTGCTAGTGCTCGCAAGGAAGCGCAGCGCATTTTGGATGAGGTCGAAGAAGAGGCGCGTCAACAACGGGCCGAGATTGATTCCTATATCGATTCCCGTCTCGCCACCCTCGAAGTTGTCCTCAACAAGACGCTCGATGTGGTTCAACGCGGCCGCGACAAATTAGGCGGCGTGGAGACCAAGCACGCGCTCTCCGAGCTCTCCGATAATTAATATGCCTAAAAGCCCCTTCATTTACAACACGCACGATGTGCCGCGTCGCCCGGGCGAAATGCGCGAGGTGCGCTTGGTTATCGACTTACACGAACCGCTCGGCTTTGACGTCATGGCGATTGCTCAGGACGAGCCGATTGATATCGAGATGAAATTAGAATCGGTGGCCGAGGGCGTTCTCGTCACCGCTAACGTCATTTCCGAAGCGGTAGGCGAGTGTGGCCGCTGTTTGGACGAAGTCGTCTTTGATATCGATGAAAACTTCGTTGAACTCTTTGAATACGCCGAAGATCCTCGGCAGGCTCGCAAGAAGGATAAGAAGAAATCACAACGAGCCAAGGATGCCGAAGAGGCGGAGAAGCTCGACGACGAAGATGAGCTTCGTCAGATGGACGGCGATGAGATTGACCTCGAAGGCCCGATTCGCGACGCCATCATTTTGAACCTGCCCATCAACCCACTCTGCTCGCCGGACTGCTTGGGCCTTTGCCCAGACTGCGGCGAGAAGTGGGAGAACCTGCCCGAGGACCACGCGCACGAGGTCATCGACGCCCGCTGGGCTGGTTTGGCTGGACTCAAGCTTCCCGACCAACCGGAGTAGGGCTTACGAAGCTCGCAATGTGCTCTCAATAAGCTCTAGGAAACCCGTTTTTACATCCCTCGCTGGATGAGGGATACTTCTCCTCTGCCCGAGAGGGCTTTTTAAAGGCACAGCTGAATGCTGTAAGAGAAGAATGAGGAAGTCCCATGCCAGTCCCAAAGCGAAAGATGTCCCGATCACGTACACGTCATCGTCGCAGCTCATGGAAGACAACTCCTGCAGCCGTAGCAACATGCCCACAGTGCCAGCAGCCAAAGCTTCAACACATCGCTTGCCCAACCTGCGGTACCTATAACCGTCGTCAGGTTCTCGAGGTCTGATTTGTACTCTCGCCTAACCGAGGCGCTCGGAATTTCGGTTACGGACGAGCTGCTTGAACTCGCTTTAACTCACCGCTCCTTCGCGTACGAAGCCGGTGGATTACCTACAAACGAACGACTCGAATTTTTGGGCGATAGCGTTTTGGGTCTGGTCGTAACGCAAGAGCTCTACCAAACCTTTCCGGACTTAGATGAAAGCCGGCTCTCGCCGCTGAGATCTGGCGTGGTGAATATGCGGGCGCTCGCCAGCATCGCACGCGATCTCAAACTCGGCGAGTATCTGCGCATCGGTAAGGGCGAAGAAGCGACCGGCGGCCGCGACAAGAACTCGCTGCTCGGTGATTCACTAGAAGCAATTGTCGGCGCCATTTACCTGGAACATGGATTTCTCGAAACGCAGCGGATTATTTTGAAATGGTTCCAGCCCGCAATCGCATCGGCAAATGAACAAGGACTTGGCCTCGATGGAAAGACTGCTTTGCAAGAGTTAGCCGCCGCGCGCAATCTCTCCGCACCTGAATACGAAATTTCTGAATCGGGTCCAGACCACGATAAAACATTTGTCGCGCGCGCCATTGTTGGTGGAACGAAATATGCCGAAGGCACGGGTAAGAGCAAGCGCGAAGCAGAACAAGTCGCGGCCCGGATTGCTTTCGAAGCACTCTCAACTTCTGGTTGAGGGTAGGCACAGCCTTTTCCACTCATATCTGAACAAGCGAGCGAACGATTTCCGATAGGTTCTCCTCGTGTATTTGAAGAGTATGACGCTCAAGGGCTTCAAATCCTTCGCCTCCACCACTTCGCTTAATTTCGAACCCGGAATTACCTGCGTGGTTGGACCGAACGGATCTGGCAAGTCCAACGTCGTCGACGCCCTTTCCTGGGTTATGGGAGAGCAGGGCGCGAAATCTCTTCGTGGCGGCAAGATGGAAGACGTCATCTTCGCTGGCACATCGGGCCGCGCACCATTGGGTCGCGCCGAAGTTTCAGTGACCATCGATAACACATCAGGTGTATTGCCGATCGACTTCACCGAAGTCACGATCTCGCGCGTTCTCTTTCGTAATGGTCAATCCGAGTATCAGCTAAACGGCGAAACGACTCGACTCCTCGACATTCAAGAATTGCTCAGCGATAGCGGAATCGGTCGCGAAATGCACGTCATCGTTGGCCAGGGCCAGCTTGATGCGATTCTGCTCGCCAATCCAGAAGAGCGCCGCGCATTCATCGAAGAAGCCGCCGGAGTTTTGAAGCATCGCAAGCGCAAAGAGAAGGCGCTTCGCAAACTCGATTCCATGCAGGCCAACCTCGCTCGTATCCAAGATTTAACGGTGGAGCTTCGTCGCCAACTCAAGCCGCTCGGTAAACAAGCTGAAGTTGCTCGTAAGGCTTCGATTATTCAATCCGATGTTCGTGACGCCAGACTGCGTCTGCTCGCCGACGATTTAATAGGTATGCGTTCGACTTTGGATGCCGAAGTCGCAGACGAAACAACGCTTCGTTCGCGCCGTGACGAAGTGGAACTCGCGCTGGCCGAGTCACGTGCCCGTGAAGAACAACTCGATCGAATTTCTGCAGAAGAAAGCCCGCTATTGGTCGCGGCGCAAGAAAATTATTACAAGCTGACGGCACAACGCGAAAAGTTCCGCGGCGTTCAGAGCCTTTCGGCTGAGCGCGCCCGTTTCCTCTCTGAGGAGGCGGAAGAAGCTCGTACCGCTGGACGTGATCCGGAAGCGATGGAGGGGGAGGCTCGACTCCTTCGCAATGAAGAGTCCAGTCTTCGTGGTGAAGTTACGAACGCGAGTGTTGCACTCACCGAACTGACTGAATCCCTGCGCGCCCTTGAATCAGCGCTGGCCTTGGAAGAGAACCGAGTTTCTGCTTCGCTTCGAGCTATCGCCGATCAGCGCGAAGGAACGGCTCGCCAAGAGGGCCACATCAACGGATTGCGCTCTCGTATCGACGCAACAAATGCTGAAATCGCCCGCATTACTAAATCACGCGATGAAGCCGCCGCTCGATTGCAGTCATCGCACGAAGAATTTGCACTCCTCGAAACTCAAATTGCTAGCCTGGATGCAAGCGAACCAACACTTGATTCAGATTTTGAAACCGCGAAAAAAGTGCTTGCCGATTCCGAAGCGACGCTTGCTACTTTGCAGGGACAGGAATCGGAAGCTGACAAGAAGCGCTCTGGTTTGGAATCTCGACTCGCTGCATTGCGCGAAAGCCTGATTCACCGCGATGGATCCGAAGCGATTCTCTCGGGTCGCTCCAGCGCTCGAGTACGCGGTCGTCTTGCTTCGCTTATCAATGTGAACGACGGTTGGGAGAAGGCAGTTGCGGCCGCGCTTGGACCGCTGGCGGAATCGATTGTTGTCGCCGACGTGTCGTCAGCCGTATCTGCGCTAACCATGTTGAAGCGTGAAAGCGCGGGCCAATCAGAGCTGCTCGTCATCGACGGAGCCGACTCATTCGTTCGCAGCAACCGCAACATTCCATCCGGTTTTGCCGGACTGGATTCGCACGTCTCCTCATCGGAGATCGGTGATGTCATCGGCAAGCTCTTAAGCGGATTCGTAGCCGTTCGTGATTTGGCGGAGGCAGAGCGCGCGCTCAACGCTGATTCCTCGATCATCGCCGTGACCCAAGACGGCGACGTCGTCAGCCGCACGCGCGTGCGTGGTGGATCGGATGCCAATAATTCTGCGATTGAAATCTCGGCCCTGATTGAAAAGTCGGAGAACGAGCTCCGCGATTTGGTTGCCGCCTCAGAACGTCTCAAGTTTGAACTCGTGCGCGCGACCGAGGAAGTTGCTGCGAAGAAGCAGGCCTTTGATGTAGCGCTCTCCAAGCTCAATGACTCCGACGCGAAGATGTCTGGTCTGGCTGAGCAAATGGCGGTCGCTGGTCAGAATGTGAAATCTGCTCAAGCGGAAGTAGAGCGCCTCACCGCGTCGCTTGCAGAAGCGACTGAACAGCGCGCCTCGGACGAGCGCGATTTGGCCGCTGCGATTGCCCAATTCGAATCGCAACAAGAGCCATCCGAACCCGATCTCACTCATCTTGAGGACCTACGCTCTCAAGTATCGGCTGCGCGCTCGAGCGAAGTAGAAGCTCGCCTTGCGCTTCGCACCGCCGAAGAACGAGTCGCAGCTGTTGCCCAGCGCGCATTGACCTTGGAGCAGTCCGCAACGGCAGAACGCGATTCAGCCTCACGCGCGATTGCCCGCCGCGAACAACGCGGAATAGCAGCGGTTACGGCGCAAGCTGTGGCAGATGCGGCCTACGAAGCCCTCATTCAAATCGAAGTTTCCATCAGCAAAGCCGCCGCCGAACGCGAACGACTGGAAGTAGCCCGCAGCGATCGCGAAGGCGAAATCCTTGCGGTGCGCGGTCGTGGTCGCGAATTGGCGATCGAACTCGATCAACTGACCTCTAGCGTTCATCGCGATGAAATCGCTCGCGCAGAACAACGAATGCGCATCGAGCAACTCGAACAACGCGCCGTCGAAGAGCTGGGCGTCGACGTGGCCACATTGATCAACGAGTACGGCCCCACGAACGATGTGCCTACATTTGTCGAAGACGAAGAGGGCAATTTTGTTCCGGGCGAACTCATTCCATATCGCCGCGACCAACAAGAAAAGCGATTGATCCAAGCGGAGCGCTCACTCAACATGCTCGGCAAGATCAACCCGCTCGCGCTCGAGGAGTACACCTCGCTCGAGGAACGCCTCCGTTATTTGGCCGAACAGCTCGAAGATTTAAAGAAGACCAAGCGCGACCTGCTTGATATCGTGAAAGAAGTGGACGACAAGGTTCAGCAAATTTTCCACGAGGCATATACAGATACCGCGCGCGAATTTGAGGCAATCTTTAGTCGTCTCTTCCCGGGCGGAGATGGCCGTCTGATTTTGACCAACCCGGAGGACATGATGAACGCGGGCGTAGATGTTGAAGCGCGCCCACCCGGAAAGCGCGTTAAGCGATTGTCGCTGCTCTCTGGTGGTGAGCGATCCCTGGTTGCGGTTGCGCTTCTGGTTGCAATTTTCAAGGCTCGCCCAAGTCCGTTCTATGTCATGGACGAAGTTGAAGCCGCGCTGGATGACACCAACCTTGGTCGTTTGCTCGGCGTATTCGAAGAGCTACGCGAAAAGTCACAGCTCATCGTCATTACCCACCAAAAGCGCACGATGGAAATTGCTGACGCCTTGTATGGCGTGACAATGCGTGGCGATGGCGTTTCAGAAGTGATCTCGCAACGCCTGCGCGAATCCGAAGTCAACGCATAACCCGTAGCGGTAATCGTGGCGCTCTTTAGCAAACTCGTAGCAAAAATCAAGAACCCGTTTGGGGGCGCGATTTCTGCAGCTGACTGGGCTGACATTGAACAGTCATTGTTGGAATCAGACCTAGGTGCGGCGAATACCGCGGAGATTTTGGAGATCGCCCGCAAGTCCAAGGGTGACGAGATTGAAGCGACCGTGACGTCGGCGCTGACGCATTGGCTCAGTACCGCGAATCGCGAACTCGCGACCTATATCGACCGTCCCATCACGATTCTTGTCGTTGGCGTAAACGGGACAGGCAAAACCACGTCGACCGCCAAACTCGCGGCCCTCTTGCAGAACCAAGGTCAAAGCGTCGTGTTGGCGGCCGCTGACACATTTCGAGCAGCAGCAGTCGAACAGCTTCAGACGTGGGGGCAACGATTAAATATTCCAGTCGTTTCGGGTAAAGCAAACGGCGATCCTGCCGCGGTGGCCTTTGACGCCGCGAAGAGCGCACAAGCAAACGGTGCTCACTACTTGCTGGTCGATACCGCCGGACGACTTCACACTAAATCGGGCTTGATGGACGAGTTGGGCAAAGTTCGACGGGTGCTCGAGAAGGCAAACCCGGTTGATGAAGTGTTGCTGGTCGTCGACGCGACGACCGGTCAGAATGGCATCAATCAAGCGAAAGAATTTATTTCCAGCGCCGCGGTCACCGGCCTGATTCTGACCAAAATGGATGGCTCGGCGAAAGGCGGTATCGCGCTGGCGATTGAGCGTGCAACCGGGGTTCCCGTGAAGTTTGTCGGCACAGGGGAACAGGTCGGCGATCTGGCTCCGTTTGATTCGGCTAGGTATCTGGCGGGTCTTTTTTAACACACTCGTAACACGGGAATGCGCTTTGCCGTAACCCAAACCAGCCAATCTATGGCTCTCTCAACGGCGAGATCTGCTCCTTCACTGCCTCTAGGCAACCTCTTGGAAAATTTGGAGAAACTCATGAATTTCAATGCAGGAGATACCGCTTGGATTTTGGTGGCATCAGCGCTCGTCTTGTTGATGACCCCAGGTCTGGCATTCTTTTACGGCGGAATGGTTCGCGGTAAAAACGTTCTTGGAATGTTGGCGCAAAATTACGTGACCATGGGCGTTGTAAGTGTGCTCTGGGTTCTCGGCGTCTACAGCTTGGCTTTCAACGGCAAGGGTAAGTACATCGGAAACCTGCACCAATTTGGCCTTAACCACATTTGGCAACAGGCAACTGGCTTCGAAACACTGACCATCCCGCCGCTTGTGTTCTGCGCATTCCAATTGATGTTTGCGATTATTACACCTGCGCTTATTACTGGTGGAACAGCTGATCGCCTCAAGTTCGGATCGTGGACGTTGTTCTCCGCTCTCTGGTTGGTCATCGTTTATGCACCAGTCGCTCACTGGGTCTTCTCGCCTTCGGGCTGGTTGTTCAAGCTGGGCGCAGAAGATTTCGCCGGCGGAACGGTTGTTCACGCCAACGCAGGTGCTGCAGCGCTAGCCGTTATCTTCGTGATTGGAAAGCGCCGCGGTTGGCCAAAGGAGCGCATGCGTCCGCACAACGTTCCGTTCGTACTTCTCGGAGCGGGACTGCTCTGGTTCGGATGGTTTGGATTTAACGCGGGATCAGCGCTTGCTGCTAACACACTCTCGGCCTACGCCTTTGTTAACACCAACACCGCGACCGGTGCTGCATTGCTCGGTTGGATGATTGTTGAGCGCTTGCGCGATGGTCATGCAACAACGCTCGGTGCTGCCTCCGGCGCCGTAGCGGGACTCGTTGCAATCACACCTGCCTGCGGATTCGTTAGCCCTATGGGATCGGTTGTCATTGGTTTTGCGGCCGGCATCATTTGTGCACTCGCTGTTGGCTTGAAGAACATCTTCAAGTTTGATGATGCGCTCGATGTCGTTGGAGTTCACTTGGTCGGCGGAATCCTGGGCGCGTTGCTCATTGGATTCTTCGGAACCAAGATGGTCAACGGCGCGAATGGCGTCTTCTATAAGGGTGGTTGGACCTTGATGGGACATCAGGCGGTCGCGGTTGTAGCAGTCGTTGCATACTCCTTCATCGTCACATATATCCTCGCGCAAATTTTGGATAAGACCATCGGACTTCGCGTCTCGGTCGAGGCTGAGGTCGCAGGTTTGGATCTCTCACAGCACGCGGAAACCGCGTACGAGACCGGCTCCTATAGTGACGGAAACCGTTTCTCGTCATCGATCAATAACTAACTCGACTAGTTTGGAAAGGAATAACTGAGATGAAACTCATTACAGCAATCATTAAGCCGTTCAAACTAGATGATGTGAAGACTGCCTTGCAGGCCTTCGGCATCACGGGCATGACCGTCTCGGAGGCGAGCGGATTTGGTCGCCAACGTGGCCACACCGAGGTCTATCGCGGTGCGGAATACACAGTCGATCTCGTGCCAAAGGTGCGCCTCGAAGTTTTGGTCGACAGCGCCGAAGCAGAAAAGGTCATCGACGTAATCGTGAAGGCTGCATCAACCGGATCCATCGGTGATGGAAAAGTCTGGTCAACGCCGGTCGACAATGTCGTGCGGGTTCGCACGGGAGAGCGTGGGCCGGACGCAATCTAGTCCTGCGCGCTTCGCATAAAAGTAAGCTAGCTCTATGAGTACCCGAGAGCGTCGCGAGCGGTCTAATCAAGCCGATCGCGACCTCTCGGGTATTTTTCATTCCGCGCTGATTGATTTTGCGAATCAGCACAAAGAATTAGATCCGAGAAGTATCGCGTTAAGCGCCGTGGGCGGTTATGGCCGGGGCGAACTTTCACCTGGTTCTGACTTGGACTTACTTATCTTGCACGATGGATCGATCGATGCGCCGACTTTGACCGATTTCGTTAACGCGATTTTGTATCCGCTTTGGAATTCCAATCGAGCCGTCGACCACTCGGTCCGCACGCGCTCCGAAACTCGAACAACTGCGGCTGAGGACCTTCGAGTTGCGCAGGGATTGCTCGACATTCGATTTATAGTGGGCAACGAAGAACTTGTCTCCGCCGTAGCAAGCGATGCCACGAACGATTGGCGTAAGAATTTTTCGAGAATTAAATCTGCGCTTCGCGCGTCAATCATCGAGCGAGCAGAACGTTCGGGCGAACTCGCTTTTTTGCTCGAGCCGGATTTGAAGGAATCGCGCGGTGGATTGCGTGATATCAACGCACTCCGTGCCATTGCGCGCACCGACAACGTGCCGGTCTCGATGGAACGACTGGCTTCGGCCGAAGCGTTATTGCTTTCGGTACGCGACACCTTGCACACCGTTACCGGTCGCTCGCGCGACCAACTCCTTTTAACAGAGCAAGACAAGGTAGCGGAGGAGCTCTCCTTCGCGGATGCCGATGTTTTGATGTACGAAGTCGCGAAGGCTGCCCGTTCGGTCGACTATGTCATGGAGCTGACCTGGCACCGATTGGATCATGCCCCTAAGAAGTCCCTCTTCGGCAAGGTGCAATCGCAACCCATCGGTCGAGGTATTTCGGTCGTCGCAGATGAAGTTACGGTCGACGCGGGTGGTGATCTCGGTGACCCAACGCTAGGACTTCGAGCAGCCGCGCTCGCCGCACAGCGCGGTCTGCCCATATCTGTAGAAAGTTCGATATTGCTCGCCGAGAAATATCAATCGCTTCCTACTCCCTGGCCGCGCTCGACCCGTGAAGATTTAGTCGCGTTGATTGGCGCAGGGTCAGCGATGATTCGAGTCTTTGAGGCGTTGGACCAGGAGGAATTAATTCAGAAGTGGATTCCAGAATGGGAGCATGTACGGTTCTTGCCGCAGCGCAACGTTCTGCATCGCCACACGGTGGATCGTCACATGTTGGAGACCGCGGTCCGCGCCGCTGAACTTACGCGGACGGTTCGCCGCCCAGACTTGTTGCTTGTTGCAGCGTTATTGCATGACATCGGGAAGGGCTATGAAGGCCGAGACCATTCCGAGTACGGGGCAGAACTCATCCGGCCAGTAGCGATGCGGATGGGCTTCTCGGAGGCAGACGCGGATGTTCTATCAACTTTGGTAAAACACCATCTCCTCTTATCCGCGACCGCTACTCGTCGAGATTTGGATGATCCCCAAACTATCGATTTTGTTGCGCAAGCCGTGGGGGATCCCGTCACGCTCGAACTTCTTCATGCGTTGAGCATCTCTGATGGTGAAGCGACCGGCCGAGCAGCGTGGAGCGACTGGAAGGCTTCGCTGGTCGCGGATTTGTCCGCGCGAGTTCATGATTATTTGATGGGCAATAGTTCAGAGCGTCCGGCTCCGCAGTTGGAACTATCTCCTGATCAATTGAGCAGCGTAGAGAAAGGCGAACTCTCGGTTGTGATTACGCCCCGAGACGAAGTGCTCGAGATCAGCATTATCGCGCCAGACCAAACAGGCTTACTCTCCAATATCGCGGGCGTGCTCTCGATATCTCGCATGGACGTTCGATCCGCGCGTACTCGATCACATGGCGCGGGCGCCGCGATGTCGTGGTTGGTCTCGCTGGATGCGAACGCCACCGCGCCAACCGAAGATCAGCTACACGGCTTGATTGCACGAGCACTTGCCGGAGAGCTAGAACTCAATCGAAAGATTGAAGAACGAATTCGTTCGCATCGACGCTTCCCAGGTATCCAGGTACCACCACCGGTGGTCCGCGCCATGAACGATATTGCTACCAACGCCACCGTGATCGAGGTTCGAATGCACGATCGACCCGGCGTTCTCTACACCGTGGCAAAAGCCATTTCTCGATTTGGGGTCGATATCCGAGCCGCGATTGTTGCCACGCTCGGCGCGGAAGCGTTCGATACCTTGTATGTAACGGATGTCAATGGCGGGGCGCTGAGCGAAGAGCGAGCCACATTGTTGGCTAATCAGCTCGAGAGCTTGCTACTAACTCAGTAATAGTACGCTTCGGCCCATGTTCGATTCGCTCTCCGCCAAGTTTGCCAGCGCGTTTTCATCGCTGCGCAGCAAGGGTCGGATTAAGGCGAGCGACTTAGACGATATCGCCGCTGAATTAGAGCGAGCGTTACTTGATTCGGACGTGGCTCTTTCGGTCGCGAAAGAGTTCATCACAACCGTCACGCGTCGATCGACCGAGGCGCTTGATCAAGTTAATAAGACAACGAATCCGGCGCAGGCGATTTTCGATATCGTCCATGAAGAGCTGATTGCAATCCTCGGCGGAAGCGCTCGTCGAATTCGATTGGCGAAGAATCCACCAACCGTCATCATGTTGGCTGGTTTGCAGGGCGCAGGTAAGACCACGCTTGCAGGAAAATTGGCAAAGTACTTAAAGGATCAGGGCAATACCCCGCTGTTGGTGGCCTCAGATCTACAACGCCCTAATGCCGTCACACAACTCCAGGTCGTAGGAGAGTCGATCAAGGTTCCGGTCTTCGCGCCAGAACCCGGAAACGGCGTCGGCGACCCGGTTGCAGTAGCGAAGGCCGGTAAGAAATTTGCCGAAGAAAAATTGCACAACATCGTCATTGTCGATACCGCGGGTCGCTTGGGCGTTGACGAAGATTTGATGAAGCAGGCCTCGGCCATCCGCGATGCGGTTTCACCGGATGAGATCCTCTTTGTAGTCGACGCGATGATTGGTCAAGACGCGGTTCGCACCGCTCAAGCTTTCTTGTCGGGCGTCGGCTTTGACGGGGTAGTGCTGACTAAGTTAGATGGCGATGCGCGTGGTGGCGCGGCGTTGTCGATTACTCAAGTAACCGGCAAGCCCATCATGTTTGCATCTACCGGCGAGAAGATTTCTGATTTCGATCTGTTCTATCCGGACCGGATGGCCTCGCGAATTCTTGGACTTGGTGACATCGCGACCTTGGCCGAAACCGCGAAGAGCGCTTTTGATTCGGATACCGCGGCCGCGATGGAGGCAAAGTTCGCCAGCGGGGATGATTTCACGCTCGATGACTTCCTTGCTCAACTCGAGGCGATGAAGAAGATGGGTTCGATGTCCAAACTCTTGGGCATGCTTCCAGGCGCGAATACCGGCGCGATGAAGAAGCAACTGGAAAGTTTTGACGAGAGCGAGCTGGTTCGCACCCAAGCGATCGTTCAATCGATGACTCCATCAGAACGTCGCGATGTAAAAATTCTTAACGGGTCACGACGTGCGCGCATCGCCAAGGGAAGTGGGCGAGCGGTCTCGGAAGTGAACAGTTTGGTTGAACGTTTTACCGGCGCGCAGAAGATGATGAAGGCGATGCGGTCA
>DAIPLA010000017.1:2050-15664 GCA_036769465.1 Candidatus Nanopelagicaceae bacterium | reverse complement strand
CGCGAAGACGCGTGCCAGGTGGCTCATCCATCTGACCGAAGACCAAGGCGGTCTTGTTGATAACGCCGGTCTCGGTCATTTCCAAGAAGAGGTCGTTACCTTCACGAGTACGCTCACCAACGCCGGCGAATACAGATACACCACCGAAGTTTTCAGCTACGCGATAAATCATTTCCTGAATCAAAACGGTCTTGCCCACACCGGCGCCGCCGAAGAGGCCAATCTTTCCGCCACGCACGTATGGGGTGAGGAGGTCAATAACCTTGATGCCGGTCTCGAACATCTCGGTCTTTGACTCGAGCTGATCGAAGGCAGGAGCTGTGCGGTGAATTGGCCAGCGCTCCTTGATATCCAAGGATGAGGTTGGCACATCGAGCGATTCGCCGAGGGTGTTAAAGACGTGACCCTTGGTGACGTCGCCGACTGGTACGGAGATAGGAGCACCGGTGTCGGTTACTTCCGCACCGCGAACCATGCCGTCAGTAGGTTGCATCGAAATCGCACGGACGAGGTTGTCGCCAATGTGCTGCGCTACTTCTAGCGTCAGCGTGCGCTTCTCGCCAGCTAGTGTGACATCGACGTGAAGGGCGTTGAAGATCTCGGGCATGCCGTCCGACGGAAATTCAATGTCGACGACCGGTCCGATGACGCGTGCAACGCGACCCTTACCTGTTGATGAGTTGGACATCATTCGCTCCCTGCGCTAGCTGAGGCAAGCGCGTCTGCGCCGCCCACGATTTCACTGATTTCTTGAGTAATTTCGGCCTGACGAGCCGCATTTGCAAGACGTGTTAGAGACTTAATGAGCTCATCAGCATTGTCGGTTGCTGACTTCATGGCGCGACGACGCGCAGCGTGCTCTGATGCTGCTGATTGCAAGAGCGCATTAAAGACGCGCGCTTGAACATAGCGTGGCAATAAAGCGCTGAGGACTTCGCCTGCGTTTGGCTCAAACTCATACATCGGCAACAAGCCTTCGTGCTTGGTTTCGGTTTCGGCAGATACCAACGGCAGCAATTGTGAAGCGATTGGCGTCTGCGTAATCATTGACTTGAACTCGGTATAGACCACGTGAAGTTCGTCCACACCCGAAAGTCCTTCGCCGGTCTCGGCAACAAATGCTTCGATCAAAACCTGTGAGACTTCAACGGCGTTGGCATATGAAGGGTTGTCGGAGAATCCGGTCCACGATGCCGCGAATTGGCGATTGCGGAATCGGTAGTAGTTGACCGCCTTACGTCCCACCAAGAATGGAATCGGTTGAAGGCCGCGGGCCTTGATGGAATCCATCAAGATATCCGCTTCCTTGATCGCCGCGTTCGAGTAAGCGCCAGCCATACCGCGGTCAGCAGTGATGACCAAGACGCCTGCGCGCTTTGGATTCTCTGCTGCCGTGGTCAAGATGTGGTTGGTGCTGCTGTTGGTTGCGACAGCGGTGACCGCGCGCGTCAATTCAACAGCGTATGGAGAGGATGCGGCAACGCGTTGCTGCGCCTTGACGATACGAGAAGCAGAGATTAACTCCATAGCTTTCGTGATCTTCTTGGTCGCTTTGACCGAGCGCATGCGCCGGCGATAAACGCGAAGTTGTGCACCCATGAGTTACTTCGACCCGCTAACGGCGAACTGAGCCTTGAACGCGGTAACTGCTTCTTCCAAAGCTGCCACGGTGTCATCGCTCAACTCGCGAGTTGCTGAAATAACTTCGAAGATAGAAGCGCGCTCGCGTGCGATGAAGTCCAAGAATTCGGATTCAAAGCGACGGATGTCAGCGACTGGGATCGAATCCATCTTGCCGGTAGTACCAGCCCAGATAGATGCCGCCATGCGCTCGACTGAGTAAGGCGAGTACTGACCCTGCTTCAAGAGTTCAACCATGCGTGCTCCGCGCTCGAGCTGTTGCTTCGATGCTGCGTCAAGGTCGGAACCGAATGCTGCGAAGGCTTCAAGTTCGCGGTACTGAGCCAAGTCCAAGCGAAGACGACCAGCAATCTTCTTGATTGCCTTTGTCTGCGCTGAACCGCCGACGCGTGATACCGAAATACCGACGTTAATCGCAGGACGTACGCCGGCGTTGAACAAGTCGGTCTCCAAGAAGCACTGACCATCGGTAATCGAAATTACGTTGGTAGGAATAAAGGCAGAAACGTCATTTCCCTTGGTCTCAATGATCGGCAGACCAGTCATTGATCCGCCGCCGAGCTCATCAGATAGCTTCGCGCAACGCTCGAGCAGACGTGAGTGCAAGTAGAAGACATCGCCTGGGTAGGCCTCGCGACCTGGTGGACGGCGAAGCAACAAGGAGACCGAACGGTATGCCTCTGCTTGCTTTGAGAGATCATCAAAAATAATCAGTACGTGCTGGCCTTGGTACATCCAGTGCTGACCGATTGCAGAACCGGTGTATGGCGCCAAGTACTTGAAGCCGGCTGGGTCTGAAGCAGGTGATGCAACGATGGTGGTGTATTCCATCGCGCCAGCTTCTTCCAACGCGCCCTTAACAGATGCGATGGTGGAACCCTTCTGACCAATAGCAACGTAAATACACTTCACTTGCTTCTTTGGATCACCGGACTTCCAGTTCTCCTTCTGGTTAATAATGGTGTCGATCGCAATCGCGGTCTTACCGGTCTGACGGTCACCAATGATCAACTGGCGCTGTCCGCGACCAATAGCGGTCATGGCATCAATCGCCTTAATACCAGTCTGCATTGGCTCCTTCACAGGTTGGCGCTGAACTACGGACGGTGCCTGCAATTCCAACGCACGCTGTGCTTCGGCCTTGATCTCGCCCTTGCCGTCGATTGGACGACCGAGTGGATCAACAACGCGACCAAGGAAGCCATCGCCAACAGGTACGGAGAGAATTTCACCTGTACGACGAACGGTTGTTCCTTCTTCAATGCCTGTGAACTCGCCCAAAATAACAACGCCGATTTCGCGTACGTCGAGGTTAAGCGCCAGACCCAAAGTACCGTTTTCGAACTTCAAGAGTTCGTTGGTCATTGTTGAAGGCAAGCCCTCAACACGGGCGATGCCATCGCCAGCTTCGGTTACGGTGCCGATCTCGTCGCGAGCCGCTGCACCCGGGTTATAGGAAGCAACGTGCTTTGCCAGCGCGTCGCGAATCTCCTCGGGTCGGATCGTGAGTTCCGCCATCTTTCTCTCCTTCTTACTCAATCACGCTGGCATGTGACCAGCGAGAAACTTCACCCTGCAAGCGCTCTGCTTGCCTCGGCTAAACGGTTAACAATGGTTCCGTCGATGACTTCATCGGCGAAGCGAATAGAAAGTCCACCCAGTACAGATGGATCGATCTCAATATTGAGGTGAACCGGCTGGCCAATCTGCTTGGTCAAAGCAGCGCCGAGCTTGGTCTTCTGCGCATCGCTCAAGGCGATGCTCGTGCGGATGTGTGCATTGACGCGATTGCGTCGGGCAGTAACAGCATGTGAGTACGCGTTGATGGTGCGCTCGATGTTGCGACCACGCAGACCGCGCACGGCCTGGGTTAAAAGACGAACGGTGTAGACGCTGTACTTACCGGCGAAAATTGAGTTAAGGAGGTCGGTTTTGTGGGCCTCGGTATCGGCCGCGGTATTAAGGGCCTGACGCAGTTCTGGGTTCTCAATTAGAAGTCGAGAGAAATCAAAAATTTCATTGGCGACGGATTCGAGCTTCTCGTCGATGTTGGCGGAGCTGGCCTCAGCTTCAACGGCCAATTGTTCAATCGCATCTGCGAACTGTGATGGTGCGGACCAGCGAAGCGCTACCGCATCCGCAAGGAGCGCAAGCGCCTTAGCGCCGATGCTCTTGCCGAAGAGATCGGTAATGAGCGCGCCCTTGGATGATGCATCTCGTGATGGATCGGTCAGCGCACGGCGTAGGCCAACCGAACCATCAAGAGCCAAAAGTGCAGTAAAGAGGTCGTTCGAAATGGCAGCAGCATCGGCAGCGGAAAGCCCGTTGAGGGACTTATCTAATGACCCGCGAAGGGCAATCAGCGACTGACGAGAACTACCACCGAGAACGATCATTACTTGCTCTTCTCCAAGTCTTCTAGGAAGCGGTCGACAATGCGAGATTGACGAACCTGGTCATCCAACGCTTCTCCGACAATCTTGGATGCGAGCTGGGTAGCAAGTGTTCCCACTTCAGAACGAAGCGAGGTAATTGCTTGCTGGCGCTCTGCTTCGATTTGTGCAGCAGCAGCGGCAGTGATTCGCGCAGCTTCTTCTTGTGCCTTCGCGCGCAAGTCATCGATGATGGCCGCACCTTGAACACGAGCTTCTTCGCGAATCTTCTGAGCTTCGCCACGCGCATCAGCAAGCTGAGCGGTGTATTGCTGCAGAGCAATTTCAGCGTCACGTTGTGCCTTCTCCGCTTTTTCCATACCGCCTTGAATTGCCTCAGTGCGAGCTGCGTAAGCCTTTTCGAACATGGGCACAACGCGAGAGCGCAAAACCAAGAAAAGCAGGGTGAAGGCGATAACGCCGACAATCAGCTCTGCGGTCTTAGGAATAAGTGGGTTCGCAGCTGCCTCAGCGGACTGAAGAAGTGCGGATGTTGATGACAACATGTGGTCTATACCTCTTACTGTTATTCGAGATTACTTAAGAACGAATGCGAGAACGAGACCGAACAATGCAAGCGCTTCAGCCAAAGCGAATCCGAGGAACGCGATTGGTTGGAGAACGCTGCGAGCTTCTGGCTGACGAGCGACGCCGCTGATGTATGCAGCGAAGATCATGCCGGTTGCGATAGCAGGTCCGATTGCAGATAGGCCATAACCGACCAGGTTGAGTGTGCCGTGCATCTTTGTTGCCTTTCCTTAGTTATTGCTGGTTGTTGGGGTAAATCTTTTACTGCGGTGGTACCTCTTAATGTTCGTCGGCGAGCGCTCCTGCGATGAAGAGAGCCGTCAACAAGGTGATGATGTAGGCCTGGAGGCACTGCACCATAAATTCAAAGAACGACATTCCGATGCCGAAGGCGAACGAGAATGGCGAGAGGATCTTCATGAAGAGGTGTGGATCGTGGAGCATGTAATCGCCACCAGTGATGAAGACGAGAAGGAGCAAGTGGCCGGCGAACATGTTCGCAAACAACCGGAGCGACAAGGTGAGCGGACGAACCAAGAAGAAGGTCGCGATCTCAATTGGGGTAAGGAGAACATAAACGGCCTTCGGTACGCCTGGCATGAACGCGATGCCCTTGAGGTACTTGCCAAGGCCCTGCTTCTTGATTCCCACCCAGTGGAAAACAATGAACGAGAAGATGGCCAACACGTAGGGGAAAGAGACGTGCGACATCGCAGGGAACTGCAGGAAAGGCACGATGCCGAATACGTTATTGGTAATAACAAAGGTAAAGAGGGTAAAGAGGAATGGCACGAAGCGCATGAAGTCGTGTCCGATGATTTCTTCACCAATGTTGTTGCGCACGAAGCCGTAAATCATCTCGCCCGCGAATTGGAATTTGCCAGGCACAACCGCGGCCTTGCGCGATGAGGCGATAAAGAATGCAGAGATCAAAATAACGGAGAGGAAAACCAAGAAAATAGGCTTGGTTGCATATAACGAATGACCAAACGCTGGAGGAAGGTTGAAGTCAGAAGTGCTGGGCGGCTGGAAGCCAGGCCCTGCAGCGAACTGAATCGAGTTCACGCACTCTCCCATTGCTTACCTCGGGCAGCAGGCGGGGTCCGCCCCTGCAAAATCTCTCCGAACCCTATTGGGAGGAGCCAAAAAATGAAAACTCGCTGAGTGTGCTTGTCGTTACTTTTATAGCTACTTATTTACGCCCGAAGCGAAGCCAGACTAGGTAGAGGCTGGAGCCAGCTCCCAAGAGGAGTCCGACCAGGCTGAGGAAGTGGGTGCCCAGCCAGTGGTCCAGGCCGAGGCCAATCCCGCCCCAGATGACCAGACCAGCAATCAGATATCCAAAGATGGACCATGCTGCGCCCTCTTCGTTGCCAGCCCCGAAACGGCCGTTCTTATCATTCTTATTTTGGTCATTCTTACTCTGGGAGTTATCAGTCATCGTAATTCCTATTTCCTTTCCGGAAGCGGCAAGTGAATCCGCAATTTAAAGAAAGCACGAATTTCGCCACCAAGCCAGCCAATCGCGATGGCGATGGCGCTTACGCCAAAGCTGGTGCGATCAACCGTCGATGGCGAGGTTAGCCGAGTTATTAACAAGAGGAAAACTCCCATGACAATCACCTTGGCGAAATACGAAAACATCGCTAGCGCCATCGTGATCATGGGGTCAAGGTTTGTGGAAATTTTCGAGATTAAAAGGTGCACCGAAAAAAAGAGTATGACGGTTGCACTCGCGAGCAATGCGCCCAAGAGTCCGGACTTGTGTCGCAGTATGGTTGAAAGAATAAGCGCCACAATCGCAATTGTGGTTGAGGGAATGAGCGCGCCAACCCAGAGGCGTTGTTCGTTCTCGACTACCCGGTTGCTCACGTCCCAGATAATACTTTTTTCTCCCCCGAACGCCTATTTCGTGAATCGTTCAGCGCTGGGCGAAGCAAGGCGAGCGAGAATCCGAGAATCGCAACCGCCACCACCGCCGCAACCCAGAGCGGCTCAAAGGCAGCGACCACCGTGGGAATCGCAAAGGCCGCGGTCCATGAGTAAAGAATGGCGGCGGTGCGGCGGTGCGAATTTCCCA
This sequence comes from Candidatus Nanopelagicaceae bacterium, assembly GCA_036769465.1. Classification (GTDB taxonomy): domain Bacteria; phylum Actinomycetota; class Actinomycetes; order Nanopelagicales; family Nanopelagicaceae; genus AAA044-D11. Next base: position 8,983 of record DAIPLA010000017.1, on the reverse strand, counting down.
TATCCATCAGTCGATGGTGCAAATGTTCGCGATCAGCGGTGAACGGCGAACGACCTGCGCGAATTCGGCGCACGATCGCCATTCCGAGATCCAGAAGTGGAATCGCAAGAATCGTAAACGGCAAGAGAATTGGCAGGAATGTAGATGTCGCGCTCTGACTATTCGCTTGATTGGTAATCGCGTTGGTGTCGATCTGCCCTGTCAAAGTAATTGCAGCAGAGGAAAGCAAGAGGCCCAAAAGCATCGCGCCCGAATCCCCCATAAAGATCTTCGCCGGTGGAAAGTTGTGCGGAAGAAAGCCAATGCACATACCGACGACTACTGCGGTTATGAGCGATGGCGCACCAGCACGACTAAATCCGTTTACGACCGCCAGCAGGTAGGAGAAACCGAAAAATGACAAGGCGCAGATTGCAACAATTCCGGTGGCAAGGCCATCAAGTCCGTCCACGAAATTGATGGCATTAATTACGACCATCACAAAGACAATCGTGAGTAACTGCCCAATATTTGGCGGCAAAATCAAAATTCCGTTTATCGGCAACCACAGAATTTGAACGCCATGCAACAAGAGAATTCCACCGGCAAGTGCTTGACCCGCGAATTTCGTCACCGCGTCTAAGTCATAACGATCGTCCAGGGCGCCCATCGCCATGATGAAGGTTCCGGCGAGAAAGATTCCGGTGGCTTCCCGGCCGAAGGATTTACCGACGAGCGGCAGATGGCTCACTGTTAACAACGTTATCGACATCGCCAACCACATCGAGAGCCCGCCCCAACGAGGAGTAATGACAGTATGAATATCGCGCGACCGAGGATCGACAAAAGCCCCGGCCTTCATCGCGACGAGGCGAACCCATGGAGTAATGAGGAAACAGAGCGTCGCGGCTAAAGTCGCCGTTAATAAATATTCGCGCATGCGGGTTTCGTCAGAAAATTAACGTGGGTAAACCGGAAACTTCGCGGTTAAGTCATGCACGTCGGATGCAATTGCCTTCGCCTTCGTTTCGTCTCCGCCATCCTTGATAGCGCGCGAAATCAATTGACCGATCTGCTTCATCTCTGGCACACCCATGCCCTGAGTAGTTGTCGCAGCCGTTCCGACGCGAATTCCACTCGTAATTCCGGGCTTCTCTGGATCGTATGGAATTGAATTCTTGTTCAAGGTGATTCCAGATGCGCCACAACGCTCATCCGCGAGCTTGCCGGTGATTCCGGTCGAGCGAATATCAATCAGCGCCAAGTGGGTCTGAGTTCCACCCGAGACCGAGCGCATACCCTCGGCAACCAATGAATCCGAGAGCGCTTGTGCATTCTCAATGACCTTCTTGGCGTATGACTGATACGCCGGAGTTGCGGCTTCCTTCAGTGCAATTGCCTTTCCGGCAACCGCGCTCATAATCGGTCCGCCCTGCATGCCTGGGAATACTGCTTTGTCGATCGCCGCCGCGTGCTCGGCCTTCGAGAGAATCATTCCGCCGCGTGGCCCGCGCAAAACCTTGTGGGTCGTGAACGAGACAACATCCGCGTATGGAACCGGCGATGGGATCGCCTTGCCGGCGACCAGTCCAATGAAGTGAGCGGCGTCCACCCACATAATTGATCCGGCTTCGTCACAAATCTGGCGGACTTTTTCAAAATCAATCAAGCTGGGATATGCGGTCGCGCCGGTGCAAATCATTTTTGGCTTGTGCTCGAGCGCCAAGTCGCGCAACTCGTCATAGTCGATCAATTCGTTATCCGCGCGCACGCCATACGAAACGATGTTGAACCATTTGCCAGAAAAGTTGACCTTGGAGCCGTGCGTAAGGTGACCACCATGTGGCAATGACATAGCGAGAACGGTGTCGCCGGGTTGGGTGAAAGCTTGATAGACCGCGACGTTTGCCGATGCGCCCGAATGCGGCTGAAGGTTGGCGTGCTCTGCGCCAAAGAGCGCCTTTGCGCGTTCGATGCCAATCACTTCGACCTTATCGACTTCTTCGCATCCGCCGTAGTACCGCTTGCCGGGATATCCCTCGGCATATTTATTAGAGAGCGTTGAACCCAGCGCGGCGAGTACCGCAGGCGAGGTGAAGTTTTCGCTCGCGATGAGCTGAAGATTCTTTCGTTGGCGATCGAGTTCGCTTAATAAAACCGAGGCGATATCTGGATCTTGCGCCTGGAGCGCGTCAAAATCTGGACCAAAGAAAGTTTCGTTCGACATGGCGCAAGCCTATTGGCTGGCTAGCTCGATGTCAGGGATAACTTCTTTCAGCGATTCCTGTGAGATAGCTCCAAGCCTCGAGATCTCCAACGGCGAACTCCGTCCGATGACAGAGCGTCGGACGACCGTCGATGCCGGTCCCGACACGAGTTCTCCGCCATCGATTTCGATACCTACCTCGCGGCGAATCGCTTCTGGTGTGGATGAGAGTGAGTGGGAAGGTGATGACCCTGGCATGGCGGCGCTGGCGCATGCGATTGGACCGACCTGTGAAACTATCAATCGCAGGAATTCTGCCTCTGGTACACGCACAGCAAATTCGCCAAGCGAACCGCCGTCGCCCAAATCCCAATGAAGCGCCGAATTCGGTTGCACCAAAAGCGTGAGCGGACCAGGCCAAAATTTTTCGGCGAGTTCGCGTTGGTCATCTCCCAAACTCTGAGTGATCCCGCTTAACGTCGCGGACTTTCCAATCAGAACAGCCGCAGCCACTCCCTCATCCGCGCCGCGAAGTTGGTGCATGCGACGAACGCTGGCCGCATTGAAGGCATCGCAGATTACGATGTAGGCGGATTCATCAGGAATGAGCGCGATCTCTCCGCGTTTAATTCCGCTCACGATATCCGCTACCGCTTCGGCAAACCCCGTGGGATTTATCGACAAGCTAGCGAGGTCGACGTGACGAGTCATCGGCAAGCGTTGGTTATGCGGCTTCGTTGAGCACTACCGTCTTGCACACATGGTCGAGCAAGCGGCGGCGCTCACCGTTTCGGAAAATCCACAAGAAATCGAGCGCAAAAGTGGCGAAGAGCGCCAACGAAATAATCTGACCGGTGCCAACGTTCTTCGCGCCGTTAATGCCAATCAACAGTTCGAAGAAGAGCGCGACAGATAGCGGAACAACAATTTGGCGGAGCGCCATCAATTTCCACGATGCCGGCTTTCCAGTAGTGGCGTCATACACGCGCGTCTTCACCAATCGCTTGCCCGGTGTCTGACCTTCGCGCCACAGAAAGAGCGACCAGATAAACCAGCCCACATACAAGGTGATAACCGAAAGGAGTTGATCAACCAGGTAACCGCCTAGACGGTGTTGTGGGGTCGCCAATACGGCTGAGGTTGGGTTCTCGTTCTTTTCGTTCATGAAGTTTTCGCTCATGACGACGAGTTTAGCTCGTTGATCTGCTGAGCGATTGCGCCATCCACCATGGCGTGGATAGACGTACCTTCGGGAAGATATTCCTCGCTCAATATTTCGCCCCGCTCGTGAATCGCAGAAACGAGCTCACCGCGGGTATACGGAATCACCGCATTAATCTCGATCCGTGGCCGCGGAAGCGAACTTTCAATCGCCGCCAGCAAAGTTTCGACGCCGAAACCGGTTCGAGCAGAGAATGCAAAGGCGTTGGACTCTTCGCGTAGTAATTGCATGATTACTTCAGGTGAGGCGATATCGGCCTTGTTGATTGCGATGATTTCGGTGATGTCTCCGCCGCCGACATCGTTGATAACCTCGCGAACCGCGCGAATCTGTTCCTGCGGGTCCGGGTGCGAGCCATCCACCACGTGAACAATCACATCGGCTTCTGCAACTTCTTCGAGCGTTGACTTAAAGGCTTCGATCAGTTGGTGCGGCAAGTGGCGAACAAAACCAACCGTGTCCGAAAGCGTGTACACGCGACCATCGTGGGTGGTGGTTTTGCGCGTTGTGGGGTCTAACGTCGCGAAGAGAGCATTTTCGACAAGAACTCCCGCATTCGTGAGCCGATTCATCAGCGATGATTTTCCAGCGTTGGTGTAACCCGCAATCGCGACCGACGGTACCGAGTGCTTGCGACGCTCAGATCGTTTGGTGTCACGCGCAACCTGCATCTCCTTGATGTCGTCGCGCAGCTTTGCCATCTTGTCATTGATTCGACGACGATCGGTTTCAATCTTTGTTTCACCAGGACCACGACCGCCGATGCCACCGGCCTGGCGCGAAAGCGAATCACCCCAACCGCGCAATCGTGGCAAGAGATAGGTCATCTGGGCGAGCTCTACCTGTGCTTTACCTTCGCGGCTCTTCGCGTGTTGCGCAAAGATGTCGAGAATCAACGCGGTGCGGTCAATGACCTTGACCTTTACCTCTTTTTCCAGAGTTCGGAGTTGAGCCGGAGATAATTCACCATCACACACGACGGTATCGGCGCCGGTTGCCACCACCGCTTGCCGAAGTTCAGTAACTTTTCCCGAACCGATATATGTCGCGGGATCGGCCTTGTCGCGCCGTTGAATCAGCCCTTCAAGAACTTCCGAGCCAGCGGTTTCAGCGAGTGCGGCCAATTCTTTCAACGAGTTTTCGGCGTCGACCGCGGTTCCGGACGTCCACACTCCGACAAGGACAACCTTTTCCAGACGAAGCTGGCGATATTCGGCATCCGAAATATCCTGAAGTTCGGTCGAGAGACCAGCGACGCGACGAAGCGCTTTACGGTCCTGTAAATCTTGTTGGTTACTTTCAAATTCTTCGTGGCCAGATTCGGCCGCGTCATATTCGGCGGCCGCCTTCGCCGATTCCTTCAGCAGGGTGTCGATATCAATTTCTAACGACATCAACGTCCTTTACTTCGACATCTTTAATTAATACGGCTGGTCCGGAGAGCGTTGCGTTACCGTGACCATCGATTTCCACCTTCAATCGACCGCCGGGTGGATTGATAATCCACGTTGCAGGCAATCTCCCCTTCGAATCCAATGTCGCGGCAAGCGCAACCGCGCATGTTCCGGTCCCGCACGAGCGGGTCTCCCCTACGCCACGTTCATGGACGCGCATCGCGAGTTCGCCATTCTCGAGGCGTTGTACGAATTCCACATTTACGCCATCAGGGTATTCGTCTTCGGGTGTCACGCGAGGAGCGCTCTTCAATTCCCCGGCGTCATTCAGATCATTGACGAAGACGACCGCGTGCGGATTCCCAACGTTAATGTTGTAGCCAATCCACTTTTTGCCGTTTGTCTCAACTTCGATTTCGCCAAAAATTTCTTCTACGTGACCCATGTTGACGGAGATATCGCCCTCGTCAGGCACCGCCAAATACTTCATGCCGGCTCGAGTGTTAATCGCGAAAATGCCTGATGGCTGTAGCTTGCGATCGACGAGATAGCGCGCCATCACTCGAATTCCGTTGCCGCACATCTCTGCCAGGGATCCATCTGCGTTTCGGTAATCCATAAACCACTTGCCATCGACCTGCTTCACCATGCGGATTAAACCGTCCGATCCAACTCCGCTGGTGCGATTGCATAACGCTGCAACATAACCGTCGGTCAGCTGAAGCTGGTCGGCTTCGTCCAGAATGAGAACGAAGTCGTTCTCGGTTCCGTGACCGTAGGTTGCAATCATGGTTTGATACTAATCAAATACTGTTCATGATGCGCTGTAGCCGCTCCTCGGAGCTGGCCGGGGCGAGCCACTGAATTCTGGCGTCGCGCGAAAACCAGGTTTCCTGTCGGCGTGCATATTGGCGAGTCGCACGAGCGGTCTCGACCTTGGCTTCCTCATTCGACATTAAGCCATGCTTCATGCGAATTATCTGGGCGTATCCCAAGGCGGCCTGCGCGGTCTTTCCCTCGAGCAGTCCGTGATTAATCAATTCCTCTACTTCATCGACCAATCCCGCTTGCCACATCTTTTCGACGCGAGCATCAATCCGAACGTCGAGCGTGCTCCGATCCATAACAAGACCAAACTGCTTCGCCTCTGGATACCGCGTGGAATCTTCGCGCGGCAAGTTGGCGGTGAATGGTTGCCCCGTAATCTCTATGACTTCTAGCGCGCGGATTACCCGGCGAACATTCTCCTTGGGAATGGCCAAGGCAGCAGCTGGATCTAGTGCAGCAAGGCGGGCATGCATCGCGTCATTTCCTTGCGCTTCTGCTTCGTCGGTCAATCTCGCTCGGACCTCTGGGTCTGTGTCGGGAAAATTCAAGTCATCTAATATCGCCTTGATGTAGAAACCCGTGCCCCCAACAACAACGACCGGCTTTCCGTCGGCGCGAAGCGCGTCAATTTTCGCTCGTGCCAACTCTTGATACCAAGCGACCGTTACATCGAAACTGACATCGGCAACGTCCAGCAAGTGGTGAGTAATTCCACCGCGTTCTGCCATCGGTAGCTTTGCGGTACCGATATCCATACCTGTGTAGAGCTGCATGGAGTCCGCGTTAACAATCTCGGCGCCAATTTTCTGAGCCAGCAACACTGCGACATCGCTCTTGCCGGTAGCGGTGGCGCCACATATGACGTAAATGGGTGGCAGCGAATCGCTCACTTAATAGCGCGCTTTCAGATCGGCCAATTTCGGCATACCGACCATGATGGGTTGTGGGCCGCTCTCGGCGACGCGGCGTTGATGCGCATCTCCGCCAGCGGTGGCACGGATCGACAGCGGCAAGCCTTCGGCGACAATAAAGTTGGGGGTGGCCGCGGTAATAACACTGGTCACTGCGTCGCCGATTCGTGGTGGGTTCGCGGGATCAACCGCAAAGTGCACCAACCGGAAATCTTTAGTGCGGCCGGTCATGCGGCCTTGTTCTTGCGGTGCATCGGAGACCAAAATTTCTTCTTCTCGCCCAATGACCGCTTGATTGACTCGCAGTGAAATGGCTTGTTGGTGTTGGTGGATGCGGGTGTAGCGATCCGCCATAACCTCATCGCTAATTTGGCCAGGCATAGTTGCCGCAGG
>DAIPLA010000017.1:0-1950 GCA_036769465.1 Candidatus Nanopelagicaceae bacterium | reverse complement strand
GGATGTGGCGACATAAAACGGATTCGCTCGAGACCTTCGACCTTTCCACATTCGCGCAAGAGTTTTGCAAAAGCGCCCCGATCGCCAAAGTCCACGCCGTACGCGTTGACGTTCTGGCCGAGCAAGGTAATTTCAATAACGCCTTGCGCGGCAAGAGCCCGCACCTCGGTCAAAATATCTTCGACCGGACGGTCCTTTTCGATTCCGCGCAGCGAAGGCACGATGCAGAAGGTGCAGGTGTTGTTGCAGCCCACCGAGACCGAGACCCACGCGCTGAAGGCGGAGTGACGACGAGCCGGCAAGGTGGATGGGAAATGTTCGAGCGATTCTTTGATCTCTACTTGAGATTCTTCTTCAATTCGAGCACGCTCGAGTAAGGCAGGCAACGAGCCCATGTTGTGGGTTCCGAAAACCACATCCACATACGGTGCGCGCTTGATGATTGCCTCTTGGTCCTTCTGGGCCATGCATCCCCCGACTGCGATCTGAAAACCAGGTTGGGCTTTCTTACGTGGCGCAAGAAAAGAGAGCCGTCCATATAACTTGTTATCCGCGTTCTCACGAACCGCGCAGGTATTGAAAACCACCAGATCTGGCTCGCTGCCTTCCAGCGCTTCGGAATATCCAGCTTCTAGTAACAAGCCAGCAATACGTTCGGTGTCATGGACATTCATCTGACATCCGTAGGTTTCTACAACAAAGCTGGGCACTGGCTAAGCGTAACGACTAATTAGTACCCGTCAGTTCTCGCATGATTCGAGCGGTAATGCTGTGATTGAAGCCCTTGCGAGCGAGCAAGGATGAAATACGTCGGTAGATAACCTCGTGATCAAGGTGTGAGCAGGACCGAAATTTCTTCTCCGCGAGGCTGTAGGCCATCTGATAATCATCCTCATCATCAATCTTGGAGATCGTTTCATCGATGATGTCTTGGGCCACGCCCTTGGTTCGCAGTTCTTGAGCGATTGTGCGCTTGGAGAGTTTCTTTTGGCGTTGCCGTGATTCGCTCCAGAGACCGGCAAATTCCAAGTCATTAAGCAGGCCCTGTAGCTCTAAATTGTCGAGAACCGCAGAGGCGGTCTCCTCGTCCACGCCCCGCTTCTTTAAGTGGGCATGAAGCTCGGCCCTACTCTTTGCACGAGGCGCAAGCGCATGAAGCGCGATGGTCTCGGCGTAAGAGTAGGGATCCGCTTCTGAGGCAGCTCTATCGCGTTCTAGGGCTGCCTCGGTTTTAGCCTTAATTAGAACTCAACCTCTGCGGTTGCTTCATCAATGGCGGCGACGAGTTCAGGGTCGATTGCGGTAGGCACATAGTGCTCACGAATCTTCGCCTCAATGTCGTTTGCCAAATCTGGGTTATCGATCAAGAAGGTACGAGCATTCTCTTTGCCCTGACCGAGTTGATCTGCTTCGTAGGTATACCAAGCGCCAGACTTCTTCACGACGCCAACTTCGACGCCAAGGTCGATGAGCGAACCTTCGCGGGAAATACCGGTGCCGTAGATGATGTCGAATTCAGCTTGCTTGAAGGGGGGCGCCATCTTGTTCTTGACGACTTTGACGCGAGTACGGTTACCGACCGCATCTTGGCCATCCTTAAGAGTTTCGATACGACGGACATCCATACGGACGGAGGCGTAGAACTTAAGCGCCTTACCGCCGGTGGTTGTCTCGGGTGTTCCGAAGAAGACGCCGATCTTGTCGCGAAGCTGGTTAATAAAGATCGCGGTGGTATTTGATTGGTGCAAGGCGCCGGTGATCTTACGAAGCGCTTGCGACATCAAACGAGCCTGGAGACCCATATGTGAATCGCCCATCTCGCCTTCGATTTCGGCGCGAGGAACGAGTGCTGCCACCGAGTCAACGACGATGATGTCGAGCGCGCCGGAGCGAATCAACATATCCATGATCTCAAGTGCTTGCTCACCAGTATCTGGTTGTGAGACGAGA
>DAIPLA010000016.1:10428-16200 GCA_036769465.1 Candidatus Nanopelagicaceae bacterium | reverse complement strand
CGAACCGAGGCCAGATCCGAAAGGTCCATATAGATTGCTGGCACCGGTTTACCGATAACGGCAATTGCCTGCGCGGCTTTCTTTTCGTTACGAGCAGTAATGGTGACGTCGGCGCCCTTTGCAACCAATGCACGCGCTGCCGCTAAACCAAGTCCACTGGTCGCACCCGTGATAAGAAAACGGCGTCCGCTTTGGTCTGCAATATTGGCTTCAGTCCAGCCAGCAGGGATTCGAGGAGCGGTAATCACGTGGAGATAAGGGGAATCGAACCCCTAACCTCTTCCATGCCATGGAAGCGCGCTACCAATTGCGCCATATCCCCGTATATCGGAGCTGAACCTTATCTCAGAGGGTGGTCTCGTTGCCAAACAAGGGTTCTGGGATGGTCCCCGCATTGTGTTCGACTAGCGCCCAACCCGTATGAAGCTCTTCTAAAACCGACCACGATGCGTTCGAGAGACCGCCGAGCACCGCCCAATCGGAGAGATTCAATCCCAACATTGAACCCAGTATCGCTCGTGCTGTTCCACCATGCGTCACGACAATCAACGAACCTTCGTCACCGGTCAATGAATCTCGAATCGCGGCAGTCGCTCGCGCTGCAACTTCGCTTCGACGTTCACCTGTTGTGCCGGCTGGTTCATCGCCACCCTTGATCCAGTTAACGAATTTTTCGCCGTCTGCTTCGCGATTTTCCGCGCCAGTGCGACCTTCCCACCGCCCACCATTTGTCTCGCGCAAACGCGCGTCAGTATGAATAGGCAAGCCCGTGATTTCGGAAAGCGCGGCCGCGGTTTGTCGAGTGCGAATCAAATCGCTGGCGATAATTTTGGTCGGGTTCATACCCGCCAGAATCTTCGCCGCGTGGCTCGCTTGATACAGGCCCACATCATTGAGCGGAATGTCGGAATGGCCCTGATATCGATTGATGACGTTCCAATCGGTCTGACCATGCCGCCACAACACAACCTTCATGGATTTTTAGCGCGCCTCAGAAATCTGGAGGTCGAGTCGTGGACAGTCGTTCCACAAGCGGTCCAGCATGTAATACCCACGGAGCTCTTCGCTCTGAATGTGCACGACCAGGTCCGAATAATCGAGCAGAACCCATTGGCCTTTGCCCTCGCGACGGATCGGCTTCTCGCCAATCTTCGCAAGCTCTTCGAACACAGAATCGGCGATTGCTTCGACCTGGCGCTCGTTGGTGGCGGTCGCAATCAAGAAAACTTCAGAGAGCAACATTTGATCGGTCATATCCAGTGCGACGATATCGACGCCCAGCTTCTCCGCGATAACTTCTGCCGCGCGTTGAGCCAACGCACGAACTTCTTTACTTGCTGCCATAGAGACCCCGTTTGGTGATGTATGCCGATACCGATGGAGACAACACCGACGATGCTGACTTTTTCTGCTTGAACAACTCCCGAATCTCGGTCGCTGAAATATCTAGCGCATCGATTTCGATCTCGGGAAATTCTGACTTTGCAGCTCCGGGTCGCTTCACGACAAGGATGGGTGTGCTCTTTTGTATCTCGGCTGCTTTCTTCCATTTGCTAAATCCAGACGCAGCGTCGCTTCCAATGACCAGCGTGAACTCATATTTGGGAAAAAAGGCGCGAAGCTGCGAGAGGGTATCGACCGTGAACGTGGCGCCGGTTCGCTTTATTTCAATGTCGAGCAGCGAGACCTTCTCTTGCAACGCATCCGACAAATCGTCCAACGCCGCCGCGCACATCTCCAACCGATCCTCGGCCTTCGCGGTTGGCGCGCCGTCGCGAAGTTGAGGTTGTCCTGCTGGAATCAAAAATATTTCATCGAATTTCGGAGCCAGCTTTTCGATGATGCGCAGGTGGCCCAGATGAATGGGGTCGAAGGTGCCGCCGAGAATTGCGACGGTATGTGCTTGTGCGATGGTGATGCCTAGTCTTTGTCGAGACGCAAAACTAAATAAAGAAGCACGGCGAGAACGCCGAAGGCAAAGATTCCGAAGAAGACCGGCGATGCAGGAAGGTGACGCTTTACGCCCTCTGCGAATATCAAGCTCTTGATCATGGCTCTACTTTACTTGAGCGCTTGCGCTCCGCCCACCAAAAGGGCTTTGAACTGCGTCTCATCCAAGATGGTGATGCCTAGCTCCTCCGCCTTTGCCAGCTTGGATCCAGGCGAATCCCCTACGACAACGTAATCCGTCTTCTTGGAGACCGAGCTCGCGTTCTTTCCGCCGTGGGATTGAATCACCTCGCCCACCCCATCGCGCGTGAAATCTTTCAGCGAACCCGTGACGACCAAGGTCAGTCCTGCCAATGTTTGTGGATCGGTCGATTCTTTCTTCACGTCGACCATTGCAACGCCGGCCTTCGCCCACTTCTTCACGATCGCGCGATGCCAATCCACGCCAAACCACTCGATGATCGAGTCGGCGATGATGGATCCAACGCCATCGACAGCGGCGAGTTCCTCGGCCGATGCGCGTGAAATCGCTTCCATCGAACCAAAGGCCGAGGCCAGCGCCGCGGCAGCCGTGGGACCGACGTGGCGAATCGACAGCGCGACGATCACGCGCCAGAGCGGTCGTAACTTGGCGCCTTCTAGCGCAACAACGAATTTTTCCGCGTTTGCGGCAATCGACCCATCCTTCTTCGTAAAGAATTCAGAGCCAGATAATTTCTTGATATCCAGCGCAAATAAATCGCCTTCGTCGGTGACCAAACCGTCCTTCAGCAATGCGGCAGCTGCTTCATATCCGAGAATGTCGATATCTAAGGCAGAGCGCGAACCAATATAGAAAAGTCGCTCGACGAGTTGGGCCGGACAGCTTTGTGCGTTGGGACAACGAATATCCACGTCGCCTTCGGATATTGCGCGCAGCGCGCTTCCGCAATCGGGGCACTTCTTCGGCATCACGAATTTCTTCTCTGTGCCATTTCGCTTATCGATAACCGGTCCAAGGACTTCCGGGATAACGTCGCCAGCTTTGCGAATGATCACTACGTCGCCAATCAGAACACCTTTTCTTTCAATCTCTTCGGCGTTGTGAAGCGTTGCATTTGTGACTGTCGATCCGGCGACTTTCACCGGCTCCATGAAGGCAAACGGTGTAACGCGACCGGTGCGCCCGACGCTGACCTTGATATCCAGCAACTTGGTGGTCACTTCTTCGGGTGGGTATTTGTAGGCGATGGCCCATTTAGGGGCGCGCGAAGTAAATCCCAAATCGCGCTGAACACTTAACTCGTTGACCTTAATAACGATGCCGTCGATTTCGTGTTCGACGTCGTGACGGTGTTCGCCGTAATACGAAATGAATTTTTCTACTTCGCGGCGTGATGTCACGACCTTGTATCGAGTGCTCGTGGGCAGGCCCCATGCCTTCAGCGCTTCGTAGGCCTCGCTCTGCGATGCGAATCCTCCGTCATACGCGCCAATGCCGTGCACCACCATGGAGAGCGGGCGTGAAGCGGTAACGCGCGGATCCTTTTGACGCAAAGAACCAGCCGCCGCGTTACGCGGATTGGCGAAGCGTTGCTTGCCTTCCTCTTCTAGCGCGTCGTTGAACTCGTTGAATTCCTTGAGCGGAAAGAAGACCTCGCCTCTGATTTCGATCTGGTCGGGGAGATTCTTACCCTGCAATTTCTGCGGAATCGCCTTGATGGTCTTTATATTCAGCGTTACATCTTCACCGGTAGTGCCATCGCCGCGAGTCAAGGCGCGAACCAGGACGCCCTTTTCGTACAAGAGATTGATGGCCAATCCGTCGACCTTGACCTCGCAGAGCCAGGAATTTTGAGCGCCGGATTTTTCGATGCGATCAAACCAGGTCGCGAGTTCGGTCTCGTCAAAGACGTTGTCAAGGCTCATCATCTTCTCGATGTGATCCACCTGCGCGAAGTGAGTGGCGAATCCCCCGCCCACCATCTCGGTCGGTGAATCGTGCGCCTTTAATTCGGGGTGAGCCGCCTCTAGTTTCTGCAGCTCTTTGAGGAGCGCGTCAAAATCCGCATCAGGAATGGTCGGCTTATCTTGGACGTAATATCGATATTGATGTTCGCGAATCTCCTCAGCGAGTTCGGCCATGCGATGCCGAATCGAAGTAAGTGATTGCGCCATGGGATATTTCTACAGGGTCGAGCTGACGGTTGCCGATCCAACAACGCGGTCGCCGTCATAAATAACCAAGCCCTGGCCGGTCGCGAGTCCGAAGAGCGGATCATCTAAGTCCACGCTGATGTGGGTCCCGTCATGGCGATACGTGCAAGGCAGCGGTGCACCATGCGCGCGAATTTGTGCAAAGCCACGATATTCGGTCGACGCTGCAGGAACGGGTCCGCACCAGATTGGCTTTTCGCCGTCGATATGCGAAATTGCCAACGCCTCTTTTGAGCCAACGACAACCGTGTTGGTCTTCGGTTCAATCTTCAATACATAACGCGGTTCGCCACCCGCGGCTGGAACCGTGATTCCTAACCCTTTACGTTGCCCGATTGTGTACGTATACGCGCCCTTATGTTCGCCCAGTTTTTTACCTGATTCATCAACGATTTCGCCGACCTCTGAACCGAGTCGCTCGCGCAACCAGCCCGCGTTATCGCCCGACGGGACGAAACAAATGTCGTGGCTATCTGGCTTGTTAGCGACATACAAGCCGCGCTTCTTCGCCTCAATACGGACGTCATCTTTGACGATATCTCCGAGCGGAAAATACGCGCCAGCAAGTTGCTCGGTATTCAGCACCGCAAGAACATACGACTGATCCTTGGCTGGGTCTATCGCGCGATGCATGGTGCGACCGAGCTCGGTCTCGCGCATTTGAGCATAGTGACCGGTGACGACGCCATCAAAGCCCAGTGCCTTCGCGCGCTCCAAGACGGCCGCGAATTTAATCTTTTCGTTGCAACGCAAGCACGGATTTGGCGTCCGGCCATTGGCGTATTCCGCCATAAAGTTTTCGACCACGCCCTCGTGAAATTCTTCGGCCATATCCCAGATATAGAACGGAATCCCGATCACGTCGGCGGCGCGACGAGCGTCGTGCGAGTCCTCGATGGTGCAACAACCACGCGCGCCGGATCGATACTTCTGCGGATTGCTAGATAACGCCAGGTGAACGCCGATGACTTCGTGTCCGGCTTCGGCGACTCGAGCAGCCGCTACCGCGGAATCAACGCCACCGCTCATGGCGGCTACTAACTTCATGCGCTGACCTTCTTCGAAGCTTTAGTGATGACGTCGGGCAGTACCGTCATCAAGATATCGATATCGGCGCGGGTATTGATGGTGCCCAATGAAAAACGAATGGACGCGTCCGCATCGGATTCGGAATACCCCATCGCCATCAAGACGTGGCTGGGACGTGGAACACCCGCGCTGCACGCGGATCCGGCCGACGCCGCGATGTCATGAGAATCCAATAGCAACAAGACCGCGTCGCTCTCGGTGCCAGGAAAAGTCACATTCAGGATGCCCGGCAAATGATTTCCCGCGACGGCATTCAGGCGTGCGCCTGGGATTTCGCGAGTGATGCGGTGCGCTAAGTATTCGCGCAACTCATTGATGGATGCGGATCGAGATTCCAAATTTGTGATCGCATCGCGTGCTGCTGCAACAAACGAAATGATCGCTGGTGCATTGATTGTGCCACTGCGAATATCGCGTTCTTGTCCCCCACCGTGCAAAACCGGTGTCACATCGATACCGCGCTGAAGAATTAGCGCCGCGACGCCCAGTGGTCCGCCAATTTTGTGAGCGCTGATCGTGGTGGATGTCAGACCTAAA
>DAIPLA010000016.1:0-10328 GCA_036769465.1 Candidatus Nanopelagicaceae bacterium | reverse complement strand
CATCCCACCAACCGCGCTAACTCCTCGCGCGCATCTTCCACATCCTTGCGAACCGCACGGCCAAAGTTATGGACGCTGGATGCGTTTCCAATTTTGCGCATCGCGTTGTTGAGCGCCTCGATAGCTACATCGGAGATCGGCACGGTGGCCGCGTTATCCATGTAGATACTCATAGCCTCAGTCTAAAGGCTGAGGCTCGCACTTACTTTGTTGGATTAAATCGGTTATTTCTTCGCTTTTATCGCGTCGGTCGCCTGCGGGACCACAGCGAACAAATCGCCCACAACGCCGTAATCCGCCAGATCAAAGATCGGCGCCTCGGCATCTTTATTGATAGCCACGATCATCTTGCTGGTCTGCATGCCCGCGCGATGTTGAATCGCTCCCGAAATGCCACAGGCGATATAGAGAGATGGGCTCACTGTTTTGCCGGTCTGCCCGACTTGATGCGAATGCGGATACCAACCCGCATCGGTCGCTGCTCGCGATGCACCCACAGCCGCACCGAGTTGGTCGGCGAGTTCTTCAATCGGTGCAAAGTTTCCATCCGTGCCGCGGCCACCGGAAACGACAATCTTCGCTTCGGTTAATTCTGGTCTTCCACCAGAAGCAGCGGGTTCAATCGAAATAACTTTTGCTTTTGAGGTCGAGGCGGAAGCGGTTACTGCCAGCGGAGTTGACTGTGCAGGTCCCGAACCAACGATCACGTCGATGGTGTTTGAACGCATCGTCACGACCGATGCGCCATGAGTGACGGTGGCGTGCACGGTTGTGCTTCCGCCGAAAATAGATTGGGTGGTGACGCGGTCCGCATCGATGTCGACCGCATCCGTGATTAATCCGCATTCGCGACGTACCGCGAGTCGCGCCGCAATTTCTTTGCCGCGAACTCCGGAAGCAATCAGAACGACATCCGGCTTAACCGCATCAAAGGCAGCTACGACCGCGTCCACCGCCGCGGCCACGCCATTGTCCGTGAAGGAGATTCCGCCCGCTACGTAAGCGCTATCAATAGGAAGCGTCGATAATTGAGAAGAGATATCCGATGGCGCAATAACGACCGCGTTCACGGTTCCGAGTCGCTTGCCATAGGTCGCTAATTCGCCAACCGCCTTCGTTACTTTGTTATCTGGCGCGTCGACAACGATTAAGACCGTGCTCATATGACCTTCTTTTCTGCGAGAAAATCGACAAGCAAGGTTCCACCATTGCCGTCATCAACAACCTTTACGCCAGCGCCACGAGGCGGGCGCGGTAGCGCATCCTTCACGGCAGACCAGGCTGACTTAGCGCCGACCGATTCAGCTGAAAGACCAATATCCGAAATAGTTTTAGTGGTGATGGTCTTCTTCTTCGCCGCCATGATTCCTTTGAAGGATGGATAGCGCGGTTCGTTGATTTTTTCGGCAACGCTGACGACCACCGGCAATGGCGCGGTCATTTTTTCGACGCCGATCTCGCTGACTCGCGCGATAGATATTGCGCCATCAACAAATTCCAACGAACTAGCAAAGGTGAGCTGTGGCCATTCCAACCGTTCTGACAACATCGCAGGGATAACGCTCATGCGCGCGTCGGTCGATTCGGTGCCACAAATAACGAGGTCGAATCCGCCTTCGCTAATAACTTTTGCCAAGACCAACGAGGTCGCAATTGCATCCGAACCCGCGAGCGCCGGATCGCAGATATGGATTGCATCGTCCGCGCCCATCGACAGCGCTTTGCGTAACGCGTCCACCGCGGTCTCGGGTCCCATCGAAATAACGGTGATGGTGTGACCGCTTCCCTCGCCCGCTTCGCTGGTTGGCGAGTTCTTCTCGACTAATTGCAGCGCGGCCTCAACCGCATACTCATCGAGGTCGTTGAGAACGGCATCAACGCTCGCCCGATCCAGAACGCCGCCATTCAATTTCTTCTCGGCCCACGAGTCCGGAACCTGCTTTACGCACACAGCAATCTTCATGGCTAAAGAATAGCTACTGACGGGTAATATCGAAATCAGCTACTCGGATAGTTCACCGGAGATTCCCCGACACGTAACCTCAACCACGGGTCGAGGCTTTCTCATTCATCGACTCTTCGCGTATGAGAATCGGAATCGTCACCGAGTCGTTTCTGCCGCAAGTAAATGGTGTCACCAATTCCGTTCTCCGCATCCTCGAATTCCTCGCCGCTGAGGGCCACCAGGCGCTGGTGATCTCGCCCGAGAGCGAGGGCACGCCACGCGAATACGCAGGCCACCGCGTGAAGACCGTCCCGGCCCTCCCCTTCGATTCATTGTTGCCGATCGGGTTGCCGGTCGGCGTTCCGTCCCGCCGACTCGAACATATCTTGGATGGTTTTAACCCGGATCTTCTCCACCTTGCCTCTCCGTTCGCGCTTGGCGCATACGGCGCTCGTGTAGCAAAGCGGTTACAGATTCCTACCCTCTCGGTCTATCAGACAGACGTTGCAGGATTTGCGCGTCATTACGGATTGAGCGTCGCGCACTCTTCTCTGCGCAAGATTGTCGGCAAGATTCATAGCAACACCAGCCGCACCTTGGCGCCATCGGGCCCGGCGTGTAACGAACTTCGCGAACAAGGCGTGCCCAACGTCTACTTGTGGCGTCGTGGTGTGAATTCCGAGCTCTTTCATCCAGCCAAGCGCAACGAGACCTTGCGTTCCGAATGGTCGGATCACGGCGAGCGAATGATCATTGGATACGTCGGCCGCCTAGCCAACGAAAAGCGCATCACCGACCTTCGACACCTCGATCGCGATCCACGTATTCAATTAGTGATCGTTGGTGATGGTCCGGCGCGATCGAACCTCGAAAAAGAGTTGCCTAACGCGCTCTTTCTTGGTTTCAAAAGCGGGGAAGATTTGGCCGCCGCCTACGCGAGCTTTGATTTGTTTATTCATCCCGGCCCCAATGAGACATTCTGTCAGGCGGTGCAGGAAGCGCTGGCCTCGGGCACGCCCTGCATCGTTCCGACGACTGGTGGCCCCGCCGATTTAGTGACGCATGGTCCGACCGGATACGTCATCAATACTCACCGCCCGGACGAGCTCGAGGCCGCGGTCGCGCACTTCATGTTGCGCAACGATCGCAGCGAGATGCGAGTGATGGCGCGCGACTCGGTGGTCGAACGCACATGGCAGCGCATCAACCAACAATTACTGCATCACTACACCCAACTCACCACCGCGAAGGAATCCGCTGCATGAAGATTGTTCACATCGCCAATTTCTACGGGCCTAATTCGGGCGGCATCAAAACAACGCTCCACCAACTTGGCCGCGGCTATTTGCGACTCGGCCACGATTTCACCTACATCGTCCCGGGTTCGCACCACTTCACCGAAAAGACGATGTATGGCACCAAGATTTCGCTGCCCGGTTTGTTGTTGCCCGGCAGCGGCGGCTATCGAGTTATTCGTTCGAACAAACAATTGCGCGAGGTTCTCGAATCCATCAAGCCCGATCGGTTAGAAATTTCTGACCGGTTCACCTTGATGTCGCTGGGCGCATGGGCGCGAAAGCGATCTATATCGACTGTCGTCTTTAGCCACGAGACGTTGTCGGGCTTGGCCAAGCGCTTCCTGCCATTGCCTTCTGCTATTCGCGATGCAATCGTGGATTGGCACAACCGCAAGCTCTCGGCCGCCTTTGATTATGTCGTCACCACCACCGATTTTGCAGCGCGCGAGTTTCATCGGATTGAAGCCGAGAACTTAGTGAAGATTCCGCTGGGTGTGGATTTGCACGCGTTCCACCCTCGCTTTCGCGACGAGGAGTTCCGTACCTCTTTGCTGAAAGGATCCAAGGTGTTGTTGGTTCATTGCGGTCGCTTCTCCCCCGAGAAAGAGCCACAACGAAGCATTGAGACTTTGATTGAGTTACGACGCCGTGGCGTTGATGCGCGGTTGGTCATGATTGGCGCCGGTCCGCTGTGGAAGAAATTGCGTCACCTCGCAATCGGTCATCCAGTCGACATCTTGGGTTACATCGCTGACCGACAAAAAGTTGCTTCGATTCTGGCCGCGGCCGATGTATCTCTTGCGCCAGGACCGCTCGAAACATTCTGTCTTGCTGCTCTCGAATCACTCGCGAGTGGGACGCCGGTCGTCGCATCAGCTAGCAGCGCGGTTGGCGAGTTCTTGCATCTGGCCGATAAGAATCCAGCGGGAGCGGTTGCGCGCGATGACGCCGAATCTTTTGCCTGCGCGGTTCAACTTGTGATGGATTCACGAATGAAGCGCGACGCGGCTCGTAAAGCGGCCGAAGAATTGCCGTGGGATGACTCCATTAATTTAATGCGTGCTCTGCACGGGCTCGATTCGCTCGGCGAGAACGCCCCACACGCCTTTGTGAAACGAAAGTTATCGGCTGCATGAGCCTGACGCTTAACTTCTCGGTCATCGGCGATAGCGCCGCGTTTGGCACGGGTGACTTCGAGGAGGGCGGCGCGCCTCGTGGTTGGGGTTGGCATTTGGCTCGCGCCTTTCGAGATGAATGCAACTACACAAACTTTTCTCGCCCTGGCGCGCAAAGCAGCGAGGTGTTGGATGTGCAATTGCCGAAAGCGTTGGCTGAAGAGCCCGATATTTGTGCGGTGATAGTCGGCGGCAATGACATGTTGCGCAATGGTTTCGATCCCGATTTATTGCTGGCTAATTTGCGCACCATCACCACAAACCTCCTTTCGCGCGGCAGCGAGGTCATGATGATTGAACTCCATGACCCCAACCAGTTATTGCGCCTGCCTCGATTGCTCAAGCGCGTATTGCGCCGTCGGGTTGATGCGGTCAATAAGTGCTATCGGCAAGTCGCCTCGGAATTCGACATCGTTCTGATTCGCACTCGAGATCTGCCCGATGTGCACGCGATTCACAATTGGCATATCGATCGGATGCATCCTGGTCCCAATGGTCACCAGTTGTTGGCGCGCGAGATGGCAGAGCAATTGCGTCGCCGCGGATGGGCGCTCTCACTCCCCGTGTTTACGCCCTATGTTCGCGAAAAGAGCGCGGCCCAAATCAAATGGCTAATCGTCAAAGGCGCTCCGTGGTTTTTGAAGCGAAGCGTAGATTTACTACCCGCGGCGCTGATTTTGATGGCGATTGAATCGGTCCGAGTGGTTGCTGAGAAGCTGGCCGAATGGTTATCCCCTGAAGGGGTCACAGCCGAATAAGGCCGCAATACTCGGCGGTAACCGCTGGCGCGACATAAACTTTCGAAATGCTCGCAGTCCTAGCCCCCGGACAGGGATCCCAGACACCTGGCTTCCTTGCGCCCTGGCTGGAGTCCGACTTCGCACGTGACCTGGTGACTCGATGGTCGACTGCGATTGATCTTGATGTGATTCGCCTCGGCACAGCTGCCGATGCCGATGAAATTCGCGATACCGCAAATGCCCAACCGCTGCTCGTCGCGGGTGGGTTGATCGGCGCCGCCGCCTTATTTGACGGTAACGATTCAGCTATTTCTTACGTGGCCGGTCACTCGGTCGGAGAAATCACCGCCGCCGCGTTGGCGCAGATTATTGATGGCGACACCGCATTGTCTTTAGTACGCACGCGCGGTCGCGAGATGGCGAAGGCGGCCGAAGGCACCAACACCGGCATGTCCGCGGTTCTTGGTGGGGAGCGCGATGTCGTTGTCGCGGCATTACATGCATTGGGTCTGACGCCTGCCAATGAGAATGGCGCGGGACAGATTGTTGCAGCGGGTTCGTTGGATGCGCTCGCGAAGTTGGCTGAAAATCCACCGGCTGGATCGCGCGTTCGTGCACTTGCAGTTTCTGGGGCGTTTCACACCGCCACGATGCAACCCGCGGTTGCCGCGTTGGCTGCGCAGGTCTCCCAAGCGAAGATTTCAGAACCCAAGCTCGCAATTCTTTCTAATAAGGATGGTGCGGTTGTTTCCAGCGGTGACGAGATGATGTCTCGCATCGTCGGCCAGGTCGCTGGTCCGGTCCGCTGGGATTTGTGCATGGAGACCATGGCAAAGCTCGGAGTCACCGGCGTTATCGAAGTTCCACCAGCTGGCACCTTGGTTGGTCTCGTAAAGCGCGCGACGCCAGATATTGAAACGTTTGCGCTGAAGAGCCCGGAAGATTTGCCAGCAGCGAAAGAATTTATTGCAAAGCACGGTGGCAAGTAATGACATTGCAAACCACCGCACCTCGTAACGCGCGCATTCTCTCAGTCGGTGGATACCGCCCACCGCGCATTGTTCCGAACTCGGAGATTGTTGGCCGCATCGATTCCAGTGACGAATGGATTCAACAACGCACGGGAATCATCACGCGCCACTTCGCAGACGCCGATGAGTCGCTCGTGGACATGGCCGAGAAGGCCGCTCGGCTCGCGATTTCGCGCGCTGGATTAACCGCGGACGATATCGACACAGTCATCTTTGCGACTATTACGTATCCATATCAGGCGCCTTCTGCGGCGACTGAAGTGCTGACACGACTCGGCAATACCCACGCGGCGGCATTCGATTTATCTGCTGCATGCGCCGGTTTTTGTTATGGCGTCGCGCTGGCCAATGACTTGGTGCGCAACCGCACCGCGAATAATGTTTTGGTTATCGGTGGCGAGAAGTTATCTGACTTCACAGATCCCGATGATCGTGCGACCGCATTCATCTTCGCGGATGGCGCGGGCGCGGTTGTTATTGGTGCATCAGAGACTGTAGGAATCGCACCGACCGTATGGGGCGCGAACGCCGAGACGCGCGATGCAATCACGATGCAACCTTCATGGATTGATTACAAGGCCGATCGCACCGCTGACATCAAGTGGCCAGATATTTCCCAACAAGGTCAGACGGTATTTCGTTGGGCGGTATATGAAATGGCGCCAGTAGGACAGAAGGCGATGGAAGCCGCTGGTATTACCGCCGACCAACTCGACGCATTTATTCCGCACCAAGCCAACGAGCGCATCATTGATTCACTCGCCAAGTCCATGAAGTTGCCGGAATCGGTCGCAATCGCGCGCGATATCCGCACCACCGGCAATACCTCGGCCGCCTCCATTCCATTGGCGATGGACGCGTTATTGGCCGAACGCCCAGATTTGCACGGTAAGACCGCACTGCTCATAGGATTCGGAGCTGGATTGGTTTTTGCCGGGCAAGTAGTTGAACTACCTCCGCTCCCCAAGAAATAAGCACCACCTAACGCATAGAAAAGGAAATACTCAGATGGCACTAACACAAGACGCAGTACTTGCAGGCATCAAGGAGATTGTTGTTGAAGTTGCAGGTATCGACGCAAACATCATCGCCATGGATAAGAAGTTCAGCGATGATCTAGATGTTGACTCGCTCAGCATGGTCGAGGTCGTCGTAGCAGCTGAAGAGAAGTTCGGCGTCAAGATTCCAGACGAGGAAGTCACCAAGATGGCTACCGTCGGCGACGCTGTTAACTACATCGTAGCTAACGCCTAATTTAAGAAGTCATATCAATCGATGAGCAAACGTCGCGTAGTTGTCACAGGCCTAGGAGCCACTACCCCGCTAGGCGGTGATGTCCCATCCACGTGGGATGCGCTGTTGGCAGGTAAGAGTGGCGTTCGTGCGCTCACTGAAGAGTGGGCCGCAGAGATGACCGTGCAATTTGCCGCGCGCGTTGCCGTTGAACCATCTGAAGTCATGGAACGCGTTGAGATGCGACGCCTGGATCGCTCCGAGCAGTTCGCTCTCATCGCCGCCCGTGAAGCCTGGAAAGATGCCGGTACACCAGATGTTGATAAGTATCGCCTCGGCGTTGTTGTCGCCTCCGGTATCGGTGGCGTCATCACGCTCTTGGATCAGTACGACGTCCTCAAGACCAAAGGTCCTCGCTCGGTTAGCCCTCACACCGTTCCGATGTTGATGCCTAACGGTCCATCGGCAAACGTTGGACTCGAGCTACAAGCAAAGGCGGGCGTTCATACCCCGGTCAGCGCATGTGCATCTGGTGCAGAAGCGGTTGGCTACGCGCTCGAAATGATTCGCAATAACCGCGCCGACATAGTTGTTGCCGGCGGAGTTGAAGCAGCGATTCATCAATTACCAATGGCGGGCTTTGCCTCCATGAAGGCCTTGTCCACACGCAACGACGATCCAACGAAAGCATCCCGCCCATACGACAAGGACCGCGATGGTTTCGTCTTGGGTGAAGGAGGCGGCGTTTTGGTTCTCGAAGAGCTCGAGCATGCCAAGGCGCGCGGCGCCAAGATCTATGCCGAGATTGTTGGTCAAGGACTGACATCCGACGGTTATCACATTGCTGCACCAGACCCAGAAGGCACCGGCGTTACTCGCGCCGTGAAGTTCGCGCTGGAAGATTCGGGCGTTGCGTTATCTGAAATTGTTCACCTGAATGCTCACGCTACATCCACCCCTGCGGGCGATGTCGCTGAAGCTAACGCGCTGACCGCAGCGCTTGGCTCTGATATTTCGCATGTTGCTGTATCTGCCACAAAGTCGATGACCGGTCACTTACTCGGCGGCGCTGGCGCAATCGAATCTATTTTTGTTGTTCTGGCGCTGCATCACCGCATGGCTCCCCCAACAATAAACATTGAGAACCTGGATGAAGCCGTAAAGGTCGATGTCGTGCGCGATGTACCGCGCAAGCTTCCGGATGGCCCTATTGCAGCGTTGAATGACTCATTCGGTTTTGGCGGTCACAACGTCGTGCTGGTCTTCAAGTCGTACGAAGGCTAAAGCTACTTACTGACCTTAAACGAGACCGAAACAGTGACAGTTACTGTCTTGGGGATCGTGGTGGTGTCATACATTCCACCGCTAGATGTATCCACCGAATCCGGCGCTGTTACCTGAACTGGTCCGCTGGAGACAGACAAGACCGCTCCAAGCTTTGATCCCACTGCTGCGGTGATTGAAATGCCACGAGACTTGGCATCGCGCATTGCATCTGCCAACAATTGTGGGCGAAGCGCGGCGAGATTTGAAACATAATACTGAGGTCCGTAGTTGTTGACGTTCACGCCAGTCTGAAGCAGCTTGCCGATGCCGTTTGAAAGCGAGTTGATTAGCTTCACATCCTTGGAGCGAACGGTCACATTTTGATTGGCTTGATACGACAAAATTCGACCGGTTGGATTGCCGTTTACATATTCATTAATTGCATTGGTATTCACGCCACCCACTTGGATTCCCGATGCTGGAATTCCGCCGTCCGTGAGATACGCAGAGAGCGCCGTGACGCTTCGCTCTACCTTTGTGACCGAATTGGCGACCTGAGGCGAACTCTCTTGAACATTCAAAATCCATACTGCGTTATCTGCAACAGCGCTGGTGCGCGCCTGACCAGTCACAGTAATCGCGTTACCAGCCTTGGCGGCAAGACCCGATCCCACCAGGCTCAGGCCGTAACCAATACCCACCGACAAAATGACGGCGGAAGAAATCATGGCGATTGCGCGTGAGCGAATCCGGCGAGGCTGCATCTCTGTTGTCATGCCTGAACTCTATGCCCGTTTGCGATGTCAATGTTGCTCAAACCTAAGCGGTAGCACTCAAGTTCGCTATCCCATGCCGTGCCGAGCGCTTCTTGCATCGCAGCCCGTAGCGCTTCATAACCGCGCGCCGAATCCAACGCGGTCTGCAAACGATTCTCGTGAATCATTACATCGCCCGTGGATGCGGTCACCGCTTGATGCAGACCCAGGTCAGGCGTGCATCGATACAGAACTCCTTCGCCACCGACGGTGGAGTATTCGCGAACTTCGAAGCGCAGGTAATGCCACGACTTCAAGGTCGAAGCGATTTTGGATGCGACCGGCTTGAGGTCGCGCCATTGCAGCTCGCACGCGACCGAACCAGCGGCTAACGGTTGATTGGCCCATGTCAGCTCAACTGGATAACCAAAGATCTCGTTGAGCGACCATTGAATATGGCGCGTCAACGCCTTGGGCGCAGAGTAAATGCGTAAATCGCCAGCAAGTAGCGAATGTGTACCCGTAGGTAGCATGAACGAACTCCATCTAAGGCCCTGACCTGATGCGACCTTCCCCAGCCCATCTGTCAGATACGGGAGTTACACCCCAATTTTTACTCCTTAGAGCTGACATTTACCAATCGAGGGCCAATTCCACCCCCCTCCACACGCGTGATCTCTCCACAATTCGGCCTTTGAGGCTTTTCGCTATTCACCAATACAGGGTTACACTTTTACCAGTCCGACGCTTGGCAGTACCCGTTAATCCGGTAAATCTGTACAGAGGAAGACCGGCAGTTAAGGAATTCTTAAATGTCACTCATTTACCGTAAGGAAATAGCTACATGGCAACAGGTACAGTTAAGTGGTTCAACTCTGAAAAGGG
>DAIPLA010000015.1:0-16379 GCA_036769465.1 Candidatus Nanopelagicaceae bacterium | reverse complement strand
AAGCACGCCGCCAGCGTTCGTCCTGAGCCAGGATCAAACTCTCCATAGAAAGTTGATCTGGCAAAAAACGAAACTAGCTTTTGCTATTTTCGTTTTACCAATTGTTTTTTGTTTTGTAGTTTTCATTAGATGAAAATACAAAGGAATTTAGACCTTGCTTTTTACAGCTAAGGCCTGATTGGTATTCATTTTTGCACGTTGTTGAGTTCTCAAGGTACGAATGCGCACCGGTCACAGCGATTTCTCGCCGATTGCAGGGCAGAAGGACAAACCTAGTGGAAGGCCTACGGACGGTCAAATCCGCATATCTTCATAGGTTTTCGTTAGTCCTAGATATGTGTCGATCACCCGGCCTTTACAGTCCGGCGCGTGAGCGAGAGAGAAAGATAACCCATCCCCCCATGGGGGTCAAATCCGTCCCCAAAGCCTCAAAAAGGCTACTGACCAGTAACTTAGACCCCTAAGAATCCGCCCGATCTTAGGAACATCGCTGAAATGCCTGTATTTAACTTACTTTAGAGCTCTTCGAAAGAAGGAAGAAAAATCCTTAAATTACTTCCACGGCCGCGAGGTCTCGCTTGCCCTTTCGGAGCACCAAAAAGCGACCGTGAATCAGGTCACCTTCAGTGGGCGCAAAATCCTCACCGCTAATTTTTGAATTGTTGAGATAGGCACCGTTCTCTTTAACAATTCGACGGGCCGCTGATTTCGAATCAACCACACCAGTCGCCGCCAAGAGATCTACCCAAGTCGGAAACGCATCACCTTTTTTAACAGTTGTCCGCGGTAATTGAGAAAGTGCGGCAGCCAACGTTTGACTGTCTAGTTCGGAGAGTTCGCCTTGACCAAAGAGTGCTTTGCTCGCAGCTTCCACTTTATTCATTGCATCTTCACCGTGAACGAGCGCAGTAATCTCTTGCGCGAGTGCTCGATGCGCCTCACGCGCACCCGGGTTTGTTTCAACGCTCTCGATA
The DNA here is from genome assembly GCA_036769465.1 of Candidatus Nanopelagicaceae bacterium. GTDB lineage: Bacteria > Actinomycetota > Actinomycetes > Nanopelagicales > Nanopelagicaceae > AAA044-D11. Next base: position 15,405 of record DAIPLA010000015.1, on the reverse strand, counting down.
AGCGCTTCAATTTCTGGGCGTGACTTGAATGAAAATACTTTCAACAACTTCGGAACATCTTTATCGTCTGTGTTTAGCCAATATTGGTAAAAAGCGTATGGTGATGTCATCTCTGCATCGAGCCACACGGACCCACCGGCTGTCTTGCCAAACTTTGTACCATCCGCCTTGGTCATAAGTGGAATGGTGAAGGCATGCGCAGATCCGCCTTCAACTTTTCGGATCAAGTCCAACCCGGCGATGATGTTTCCCCATTGATCAGATCCGCCAAGTTGCAGAACGCATTTCTCTCTGCGGAATAACTCCAAAAAGTCGAACCCTTGAAGAACTTGATAAGAAAATTCTGTATAAGAGATTCCCCCTGCTTCAAGTCTTGACGAAACCGAGTCCTTAGCAAGCATTTGATTGACGCTGAAATGCTTGCCGACATCGCGCAAAAATTCCAAAGCCGATAGCTTCTTTGTCCAGTCCAAATTGTTAGCCATGATGGCTTTATTCGAACCGGAATTGAAATCTAAAAATCGCTCAAGCTGGGAACGAATTCGGCCAACCCACTCCTCGACAATCGATTCATCATTCAGAGTGCGCTCTTCGTTTCGGCCACTGGGGTCACCTACAAGACCCGTGGCGCCACCAACGAGTGCGATAGGTCGATGCCCCGCCATCTGAAATCGACGCATGACAAGAAGGACAACGAGGTTTCCCACATGCAAGCTTGGTGCCGTAGGGTCAAAGCCAATATAAAACGTGGTCGAACCGGTATCTAGTTCCTTAAGAAGCGCATCGCGGTCGGTGGTCTGAGCCAGCAGCCCACGCCATTCCAGATCAGCAACGAGTGAGGTTGTCATAAGGACATCATCCCTGAAAAACGCTTTCGTTCGCTCGAAATCCAGCGTTGGGCGAGTTCGTTCTCCGATGTAGCGATAGCAATCTGCTCGCGAACACTATCTTGCGACGTTCCCAGAGACGCATCGCGTGAGGAGATTGCTCCTTCAGCACTGAGCACTCCCCTGACATCCGGCGTCAATTGCGGGTGAACAGATTGCAAGTCCGCATCGCTCAATTCGTGAAGCTCGATCTGCATAGATTCACATTTCTTCACACACGCGCCCGCGGCTTCGTGGGCGACGGCAAATGGGACGCCTTTGCGCGCGAGGAAGTCTGCAATTTCGGTTGCCAATGAAAATCCTGCGGTAGCCCCAGCTGCCATTACATCAGGATGAAAGCGAGCCGTCTCGACCATTCCAATAACTGCTGGCAGAAGAAGAAGTAAGGTTTCAACAGAGTCAAAAACTGGCTCCTTATCTTCTTGCAAGTCGCGGTTATAAGCGAACGGCAATCCCTTGAGAACGACCATGATGGCCGCGAGATTTCCCACGAGCCGGCCAGATTTTCCACGAGCCAATTCGGCGATATCAGGATTCTTTTTTTGCGGCATGATGGATGACCCCGTGGAGAATTCATCAGCCACCGTCACCCAACCAAATTCAGTCGTGCTCCATAACGTGAACTCCTCCCCAATTCGAGAGAGGTGAATCCCAACCATCGCTAGCGCAAAGAGCGCTTCCGCGATGAAGTCACGGTCGCTGACGGCATCAATGCTGTTGGGGATTACTCCAATAAAGCCCAGCTCTTCCGCGGTGCGTTCGGGGTGGGGTTGAAGCCCCGAACCCGACAAGGCACCCGCGCCCAGTGGAGAAAAAGAGTTCCGTTCTAGCCAGTCCGAAATCCGATCGACATCGCGCAAAAGCGCTTGTGAATGCTTCGCCAATTCATGGCCAAAAACAATCGGTTGCGCGTGCTGCAAGTGGGTGAATCCAGGTGCGATGGAATTCGCATGAGCACTCGCCTGCTTATTGAGGGCCGATACGAGATCGGTGATTAGCCCGGCTATCTCAAGAAGATGGTCAATGATGTAGAGCTTGAAATCCGTAACCACTAAGTCATTGCGGGACCGGCCAGCTCGAATCGCTCCGCCGAGATCACCGAGTTTTTCGGTTAAGCCACGTTCGATTGCGCTATGAACATCCTCGTCCTTATCGTTATAACTAAAGGAACCTGCGGAAACTTCGTGCGCCAATTCGCGCAGCGCCTTTTCTATGGATGTGCCGTCGGAAGATGAGCAGACCCCGGCAGCGACAAGACCATGAAGATGGGCAATATTTACCCGAATGTCATAAGGCGCGAGCCGCCAATCAAAGTGCACGCTGCGAGAGAGCGCGGCGACCGAATCGGCAGGTCCGTGCGAGAAGCGACCGCCCCAAAGTGCCATGAATTACTTCCTCGCCCGTGTCCGCGATTTCGAAGCGGATCGTGAGGAAGATTTTAGCTGTGTGCCTTCCGAAAACGCAGCTAATTCTTTGGCGAGCGAGTTGCCACCTTGCGCGCTCTTCGAAATTGCCAGCACGGTGTCATCCCCCGCGATAGTTCCGATAAGCGCCTTGATGACACCTTGTTTCATCGCCGCATCGAGCGCGCTAGCCAACAATTGTGCACCTCCGGGTGGTGTGCCAATGACGACCAAATTCCCTGAGGCTTGCATCGTGTGAATAAGCGACGTGGAAGCACTCGACTTTTGCGCAATCGGACCTTCGCCACCCAAGTGGTATCGAAGTACTCCGTCGGCGTCACGGTGGCGAATCGCACCTAGCTCCTCCAAGTCCCGACTAACAGTAGCTTGCGTGATGTCATACCCGCGGGCCTTAAGCAGTTTGGTCAAGCTCGCTTGAGATGAGACCTTACCCTCGTGAATGAGTTGCGAAATTTCTGCGTGCCGTCCGCCAACACCGTTCAACTTATATTTAGCCATGGGAATGGATCTCCTTCATTATTGAACCAAAGATCTGGATAAATTCATCGACCTGTTTCTCAGTGACCGTAAGTGGTGGAGCGAGTCGAATTACAGATGGCGTCGCGGCGTTCGCAAGGACACCTCGCGCAAGAAGTAACTCATTAACGTATCTTGCGTCCTCGTTCGACAGGACTACGCCGAGAAGCAAACCTTGACCACGCACCTCTGCGACGCCCGGCAGGTTCGTCAATGACGATTTGATGTACTCCCCTAACCGATCAGCTTTAGCGATAAGCCCGTGCGCCTTTATCACTCGCACAACCGCGTTTGCTGCAGCGGTCGCAATCGGATTTCCGCCAAAGGTGGTGCCATGCGAACCGGGTTGAAAATATTGCGCCGCCTGGCCTATTGCGATTACCGCGCCTAGCGGCAAACCGCCGCCGATTCCCTTTGCCAATGTGATCACATCCGGCTGAATTTCCTCGTGCTCATATCCAAACCACTGACCGGTGCGACCCATTCCGGTTTGAACGCAATCAAATACAAGCAGTGCGCCAACCGAATCTGCGATTGAACGAAGCTCGGCCAAATAGCCCGATGGCGGGACAACCACACCGTTCTCGCCTTGAATAGGCTCGACGATAATCATCGCCGTTTTACGGTTGACCGCGCCACGCATCGCTTCTGCGTCTCCGAAGGGCACATGACTCACCTTCTTGAGAAGAGGCGCAAAGGGATCGCGTTTCGCGGGCTGGCCTGTCAACGAGAGCGCACCCATCGTTCGTCCATGAAAGGAGCCATCGGTGGCGACTATCTTCTTTCGACCGGTCAGGCGCGATAGCTTTATCGCCGCTTCATTTGCCTCGGCTCCAGAGTTGCAGAAGAAAATGCGAGCGCTTGAATCACCGACCATTTCCTGCAAGGACGCGGCCAAATCTAGGCCGGGTTGGTGCATGTAGAAGTTGCTCACGTGACCCAGCTTGGCGCTTTGTTCTGAGATCGCTTGAACTACATCGGGATGCGCGTGACCAAGAATGTTGGTCGCAATCCCCGCCAACATATCCACGTATCGATTGCCTTCGACGTCGAAAACTTCCGCTCCAAAACCTCGATCTAATTGAATTGTGGGCGCGCCGTAATTATTTTGGAAGGTTCTCAGCCACTGGGTTGTGGAGTCGGCGTTCGAGTGTTGAGACCTCATGAAATAACCGTTCCGCCATCGCCCAATAGTGCGGCCTCAAGATTGATGGCGCTTCGTCCGTCGATCACCCGGGCCGACTTCGCGCCAGCGTCGAGCGCCGACAACACGGCCTTTACCTTGGGAATCATGCCTTCACTGAAGGTCATTCCTCGTAATGATTCACGGTCAATTTCGCTCATCAGCGAGCTCTCGTCCGGCCAATTTTCGTAAATCCCTGGCACATCCGTCATAAAAATTACTTCGTCTGCACTCATTGCTCCCGCGATCGCGCCCGCCACTAAGTCGGCGTTGAGATTCAAGCCTTGGCCCGAAGCGTCCACTCCCACGGGTGAGATAACCGGCAGATATTTGTTGGTGATGAGGGTCTCAATGACACGTGCATCCACGCGTTTTATGTCTCCCACGAGTCCGATTTCGTCAGACATCTTCACGGCCCGAATTAATTGACCATCTGCGCTTGAAAGCCCGATCGGATTGGCGCCGTATGCGATGAGCGCGTTTACTATCGTGCGAAGTACCTGGCCAGAAAGTACTTGTTGAACGACCTCAAAGGTCTCGGACGTGGTCACGCGATATCCATTGCGCATCTCTCGCTCGATGCCATGAATCCTCAATTCGGCGTCTATCTGTGGACCACCACCATGGACAAGCACTACATCGCCGACCGTATTCGCGCGAGAGGCAATGAGTTGAAGAACATCACTCTTTTCGCCGGGTTGTGGCAAGGCATGGCCACCGTATTTGATAACGATCATGACGAGTACGCCGAATTCTCATGCACGTACATAGCCGTTAAATCATTCGTTATAACGGTCGCCGAATGGGACCCGATATGGAGATCAATAACAATCTCAATCTCCTTACCCGAGAGGTCGACCAGAGAACGATCTTCACCCAACCCACCAGAGCGCGCGACCATAACTCCGTTCAGAGAGACATCAATCAGATTGCCGTCCATCATGGCGTCCGCGGTGCCGGCAGCCGCAAGTACGCGTCCCCAATTTGGGTCCTCGCCATGTAGCGCACACTTCAATAAATTGTTTCGCGCACAGGCACGAGAGACCGCCTCGGCGTCTCGTTCGCTCGCGGCGCCATTCGTGGTTATGCGCACAATTTTCGTGTGGCCCTCCGCGTCGCCAATGAGTTGTTCGGACAAATTAGCCGCGCATTCGGTAAGACGTGCTCGAAGATCCGTCGAATCAAGCGAAATTCCAGATGCACCCGACGCCATCAGTAGAACAGTGTCATTCGTCGACGTGCAACCATCCGAATCCAAACGGTTATATGTCCGAGCGACAACCTCTTCAAAGATTTCCACGCTGCTCTCGTCCAGAACCGCGTCGGTAACTATCACCGAAAGCATGGTGGCCAGTGCTGGCGCGAGCATCCCTGCACCCTTGGCCATCCCCCATATCGAGACGCCGTGCGCGTTTGAGGCGAAGGTCTTTGCATGCGTATCCGTCGTCATGATCGCCTGCGCCGCATCATCGAAACCACTGTCACTCAGTGCTGACACAGCCGAAGTGATTCCGGCCAAGAGCTTTTCCATCGGCAGGCGCGTTCCAATCAACCCTGTTGAGCAGACGACTACGTCTGAGGCGGATATCTCTAGCGCATCTGCCACGTTCTCGGCTGTTTTATGGGTATCGAGAAAACCTTCCGAACCAGTACATGCATTTGCTCCGCCACTATTAAGTACGACCGCCGAAACTTCGCGATCGGCAACTACTTGCCGACTCCAGGCGACCGGAGCGGCGAAAACTTTATTCGAGGTGAATACCGCTGTACCAAATTTTTTTGGTCCGTCGTTGACAATTATCGCGAGGTCTTTGGCGCCTGAACTTTTAATTCCAGCCGAAACGCCAGCCGCCCGAAAGCCCTTGGGCAATGAACTCATTAGCGAACACCGAGATGATTTAAGCCAGCGTCGTCGGCCAAACCGACCATCAGGTTCGCGTTCTGAATCGCCTGACCGGCGGCGCCCTTCCCTAAGTTATCGATTGCAATCGACACTATGAGTCGGTTCGTGTGGTCGTCTACTGCAACCTGAAGATGGGCATTATTTGTACCGAGCACGGCCGCGGTTTGCGGCATATGACCTTCTGGAAGAACGTGAACAAATGAGGAATTTGCGTAATAATTTTCAAAGGTTGCACGTGCGCTTGCCGCATCAATCTGCTTACTGAGCCGCGACGTTACGGTCGCCAGAATTCCTCTAGGCATCGGAGCTAAGACGGGCGTGAAAGAGACCTTCACATCATCATGCGAGACCTCCGATAAGGCCTCTTCAATCTCCGGCGTATGTTGGTGGACTCCGCCGAATTTGTACGACGTCATTGAATTCATTACTTCGCTTCCGAGCAAATTCACCTTTGCAGACCGGCCAGCTCCCGTAGTGCCAGACGCGGCCACCACAACGATATCGTTTGATTCGATGCTCTTCGCGTCGAGCGCTGGCGCAGCGGCCAGCGAAATGGCCGTTGCATAGCAACCTGGATTTGCCACGCGAGTTGACCTTGATATTTCAAATCTGTTCTGACCTATTTCAGGTAAGCCATATGTCCACTTGCCCGCGTGGGCACCTCCGTAATACTTCTTCCACGAATGCTCGTGAGTAAGTCGGAAGTCTGCGCCCAAATCAACAATTTTTAACGAGGGAGACAATTCCGTTACTAATTTTGCCGACTCCCCGTGCGGTAGCGCGATGAATGCGATCTCACATTGGTCGAGTTCAGCTGTATCAGTCGCCGAGAAGACTCTTCCGGAAAGCGGGGTCAATCCAGGGTGAATAGAGGTAATCAACTCCCCCGCATTTGATCCCGCGGAAATATAGGAAATCTTGAATGCGGGATGATTCAGCAACATCCGCAAGAGTTCGCCGCCGGCATAACCGCTAGCCCCCACCACGCCAATTTTCATGGGGTGAGAATACCCGATTATGTATATTTATACAATATTATGAATATTTATGCACGAACCATAGCGCCGTAGCGCTCTGCTGCGACCGCCACCGCCGCTTCACGGAAACCAGAAACTTCCGCGGCGGTGAGGGTGCGATCCGGCGCCCGAAAGACCATGGTGAACGCCAAGGAAACCTTCTCATCGCCCATCTTGTCGTAGCGATCAAAGAGGGTAATGCTCTCCAACAACTCGCCGGCTCCCTCAACTAACGCTTGTTCGAGCTCCGCGGCTGAAACCGTGTTGGGCACCACGAGCGCGACATCTTGAACTGCGGCGGGCATTGTCCATACCTGTGGCGCGGGCACTACTCCTGTGGCAGGGATCGCTGTCAGCACGGAAGCAAAGGCGGTCGAACGAGGTGGCAGGTTCAATTTTTCAATCACACGAGGGTGCAATTCCCCCGCGTGACCAACAACTACGTCTCCCACTCGAATCTCGCCACAACGTCCAGGGTGCCACGGGGCGAAGTCGGAAGGGTGAACCGTCGCGGTATGACCTGCTGCTTCAACGATACGAACCACCGCCGCAATAGCGTCGGACCAATCAAAATTGTTTCCTTTTCCCCACCAACCGGCCGGCGCGAGCTGTCCGAGGACAACACCGCCAATCATCGTTGGCTGATCAGGCACTCCATCGTAAATTCTCTTCTCGACTTCAGCTGAAGGACGGTGCGCTGTTGAAAACTGTGGCAGGTCGGGAAGGTCGGTCCAGTTGCGAAAAATGGTGCCGATTTCGAAGAGCGCGACGTTCTTAGCGCCTCGCGAAAGATTCCGAACGCCGGCCTGCAACAATCCCGGCAAAATATGAGTTCGTAGAAGTGGAAAATCCTCTGACATTGGATTCGCAATGCGGAATGCTGCGGCGCGCTTTCCGGTAAAGCCTAAATCGTCCAACATCGATTGCGAAATAAATGGGTAGTTATAGACCTCTGAGAATCCAGCATTCGCGAAGAGTGTTGCAGTAGACCTGCGTCGCTTTTGAGCCGGCGTTAAGGAAGCGCCTTGCTTTCCAACGGGCAAGCGCATAGGGATCGCGTCATAACCGACCATCCGCGCAACCTCTTCGGCGAAATCAGGCAAAACCTCTAGGTCGAAGCGCCAGGATGGTGGATCAATCTCCCATTGCGTCTCAGAGACTTCCTTTACGTCGCATCCAACAATCTCCAGTTTTTCCCTGATGGTCTCTGGCGAAAGGTCCAGACCAAGCAACGATGAAATCGCTCGTGGGTTAATGGTTGCAACCGGCGCGAATTTAGGTTCTCCTGCAACTGCACTACCGACGTATTTAGCGCCACCGAGTTCAATCATCAATTGGACCGCTCGAGCCGAGGAAATTGCAGCAAGCGAAGGATCAACCGTCCGCTCTAATCGCCGAGAGGCCTCCGACGACAATCTGTGTCGGCGGGAATTCTTCGCGATATCCATCGGATTAAAGCGGGCTGCCTCTATCGCCATCGAAGACGTGGCCGACGTTACTTCAGAGAACTCCCCGCCCATCGTTCCGGCAAGCGCGAGCGGTTGGGCGTCATCCGCCACCAACAAATCATCGGCAGACAGAGTTCGGAGCTGACCATCAAGCGTCTTGATCGATGTATCACTGCCCGCACGGCGAATATGCAGAGAGCCGGAAACTTTCGAGCTATCGAACGCGTGTAACGGCTGGCCGAGTTCGAGCATCACATAATTTGTTATGTCGACGGCGAGCGAAATCGACCGCATCCCACACTTCTCGATTCGGCGGCTCATCCACAATGGGGTGGGCGCCGATGACTCATAATCGGAAATAGTGCGAATGTAGGCGACGCTAGCCGCCGATGGATCATCAATGGAAACTTGAATACCAGACTTGTTAACCTCGAAGGCGTCGGCCTTGACGGTGAGAGCAGGATCCGAATATTTCACGCCAAGCGAAGCGGCTACTTCGCGCGCAAGACCTCGGATAGAGAGCGCGTACCCACGATCGGGATTCACGGCGACATCAATAATGCAGTCATTAATTTCGAGAAGCTCGATGGCGTTGCTACCAACGACCGCAGACTGTGCCGGCAGCACAATGATTCCGGCATGGTCTTCGTTGATACCCAACTCGCGGGCGGAACAAATCATTCCGTTGCTGGTCTTGCCGTACGTCTCACGAGCAGAAATCGCAAAATTTCCAGGTAGAACGGCGCCAGGAAGGGCAACCACAACTAAATCTCCAACCGAGAAATTTTGTGCTCCACAGATTACGTAACGAGTAGAGCCTTCCCCGCAATCCAAGCCGACATATCGAATCGGCTTCTTATGCTCTTTTAATTCTTCAATCTCCAACACCTTGCCGACAACAAGTGGACCAGTGAGATCGGCACCCTGGACTTCAATCGATTCAACCTCGAAACCCACGCTGACGAAGGCGTTCTCGAGTTGCTCTAGCGAAATTTCAGCTGGAATCTCGGCGTACTCACGCAACCATGAAAGTGGCGCCTTCATTTACGCACCTGTCCCAAACGCTTGCGTGAAACGAATATCACCTTCGACGATGTCATGCATATCGGTGATGCCGTGACGCACCATCAAGGTCCGTTCCAATCCCATGCCAAATGCGAAACCAGTGAATTCATCGGTATCGATTCCACATGCGCGTAACACCTTGGGGTTAACCATGCCGCAACCGCCCCATTCGACCCAACGACCGTTGAAGAAGAAATCGACCTCGGCGCTTGGTTCAGTGAATGGGAAGAAGGATGGACGGAGTCGAGTCTTAACATCGGGACCAAACATCGCGCGCGCGAAGTAATCGAGCGTTCCTTTCAAATCCCCCATAGTGATGCCACGATCAATAACCAAGCCTTCAACCTGGCTAAAGACAGGTGTGTGGGTCGCGTCTAGCTCATCCGCTCGGTATGTGCGCCCGGGGCAAATAACATAAATAGGCGGCTCGCTTTTGAGCATGGTGCGAATTTGAACGGGCGAGGTATGCGTCCGCATAACTAACCGAGCCGCGAGCGGCTCAACAAAAAATGTATCTTGCATGGTTCGCGCCGGGTGATCGGCGGGAATATTTAGGGCGTCGAAGTTGAGCCACTCTGACTCGAGTTCTGGACCTTCAGCCACGTGGTACCCAAGGCCAATAAAAAGGTCACTGATCTCATTGGTAAGAATCGTTAGCGGATGCAATCCGCCCTTCAGAGTTTTTCGCGCAGCCATCGTTACATCGACTCGCTCTTCTAGCAGGACGCGAGCATCGCGCTCGTCTTCGAGTTCTCGGGTGCGATTTTCAAAGGCCGCATTTACCTCGGCTCGTGCCGCGCCAATAATTTTGCCGAATGACGCCTTTTCATCTGGACCGAGCGTTCCCAGCGCGCGATTGGCAAGAGCCAATGCGGACTTTTCGCCGATGTGTTCAATCTTTACCTGCTTGAGCGAATCTAAATCTGGAGTTGCCGCGATCGCTGCGAGAGCCGCGCTGGTGGCGCTCTGGATTTCCGATGCGTTCAGCGAGGCAGACATAAGACCTAAATGTTACCCGCAAAGTGGTACATCGCGATGGCAGCGGCGCTGGCAACGTTCAAACTTTCAGTGAATCCCTTCATTGGAATTGAGGTACGCACGGCACCGGGCGTTTCCGGTAAGCCACGTGCTTCATTTCCAAAAATGAGAAGCGCCTTATGTGATGGAGTGATCCGAGGCAAGGATTCCTCACCATCCCCGGCAAATGCATAGGTCTCAATCCCGGTATCTGTTGCCAGCTTGATAATTTCGTCTAACTCAATCTCTTCAAAGACCGGAATGTGCCAGAGCGAACCAGCGGTCGATCGAACCGTCTTTGGGCTATATAAATCCACGCTTCGCGGCGAGAAGGCCACCGCGTCAAACCCGCAAGCATCCGCGGTACGAATTACCGTTCCACTATTTCCTGGATCCTGAATCTCCCAAAAATATGCAATCTTTTTCGGTTCTAGTTTTCCGAGCTTATAGGCGCTCATCTCCTTGTGTGTACACAGCGCGAGGATTCCCTGCGGGCTCTCCGTATCAGCCATCGCATTCATCACATCATCCGTGACCATCGATATCTCGACCGAATCAAGCAACCGGGCATCGATACCGGCAATCAAGCGTTCGCGACCGACATCAGTCAGATACAAGCGCTCGACCACCGGAGCTAGCTCAATCCGAGGATGTAGCGCCTCGCGTACCGACTGAATTCCGTCGGCAATAAATGATTTTTCGACCGCGCGGATCTTTTTTCCTCGTGGACCCAAAAGAGCCTTCACTCTCTCGACGTGCGGAGAGTGAAGGCTCGAAATGTGGTTATTTGTCACGCAGTGACGTGCTTGCGGGCAACCTCTACGAGTCCAGCAAATGCCTTGGGATCGTTGGTCGCGAGCTCTGCAAGAACACGGCGATCAACTTCGATGCCGGCTCCTTTGAGACCCTGAATGAAGCGGTTGTAGGTGATCCCGTTTTCACGAGCACCGGCGTTGATGCGCTGGATCCAAAGGCGACGGAAATCGCCCTTCTTATCCTTGCGATCGTTGAAGGCATAGACGAGCGAGTGAGTAACTTGCTCTTTTGCCTTCGAGAAGAGACGTGAACGCTGACCGCGATATCCGGCAGCGCGCTCGAGGGTGGTGCGACGCTTCTTTGCAGCGTGGACGCCGCGCTTAACTCTTGCCATGTTCTAGTCCTCCCCTTACTTCAAACCGAGCATGCGCTTGGCGGTTGTTGAAACGGTTGTCTTTGCTACCGCATCGCTACTCAAGCGACGGGTGACGCGTGAAGATTTGTGCTCGAGAAGGTGGCGCTTGCCAGCACGCTCGTGCATAACCTTTCCGGTTCCGGTCAGACGGAAAGTCTTCTTGGCACCGCTATGGGTCTTCATCTTTGGCATTCGCTAACCTCCCAGTTAGTTGATCGTTAAAACAGATAAATCTTTTATTCGGCCGCTTCGGTCGCTACTGCAACTTCGGCGGGTACTTCTACTTCTTTAGCCGTTTCCTTGGCTGCCTCTGCCTTGGGTGGCTTGTCGACCTTTGGAGCCTTTACTGCCTTAGCCGCCTGGCCCTTTTTGACGAGCGGTGCGAGCACCATCGTCATATTGCGACCTTCTTGCTTAGGAGCGAATTCAATGACGGCGATCTCGACGAGCTCTTCCGCTAACTTCATCAAAATTCGATAACCAATCTCGGGCCGAGCTTGTTCGCGACCACGGAACTGCATCGTGACTTTGCACTTGTCGCCAGTTTTGAGAAACTTCTCAATTTGGTTCTTCTTAGTTTGATAATCGTGCGGCTCGATCTTCGGACGAATACGAACTTCCTTGACCACAATGTGGGTTTGATTGGCTCGCGCTTCGCGTGCTTTCTGGGCGGCTTCGTACTTGTACTTGCCGTAATCCATTACTTTGCACACTGGCGGTTGGGCATCGGGAGAAATTTCGACGAGGTCTAATCCAACTTCGTCAGCCATCCGTAGCGCCGTGTCGATATCGACAATGCCTACTTGCTCTCCTGTGTAACCAATCAAACGAACTTCCGGAACTCGGATTCGATCGTTGATACGTGGCTCTGCGCTGATAACTGGTCCCTTCCTTAACACTCCACCAACGATTTATTGGCGGTCAAGGAGGCAGTCGCACACAACTTTCGTGCATCTTTCGCGCGGCATGGACAGAGTCCAGCTCTAGAAAAACGACCAGTCCGCCGGAGCGAAGTAGGTGGGAGCGACTAACTCCTCTTGATGGGCTCAGGCTACCTTAGGCGGGGCCTTCGCCAAAATTCACGCGTGAATGGCGGCTAGCCCATCGCGTGGAGGCCACCATCCACGTGGATGATCTCCCCCGTGGTCTTGGTAAAGAACGGAGACATGAGAGCTACCGCAGCTTGAGCAGCCGGAACCGGGTCGGTGACATCCCATTCCAGCGGCGAACGCGAATTCCAGACGCTTTCAAATTCATCGAAGCCAGGAATCGATTTAGCGGCCATCGTGCGAATTGGACCAGCAGCGACAAGATTGAACCGGATATTTTCCTTGCCAAGATCGCGCGCCAGGTAACGAGAGGTTGATTCCAGCGCTGCCTTCGCGACACCCATCCAGTCATACTTTGGCCAGGCTACCTGCGCGTCAAAATCGAGCCCAACAACACTAGCACCAGTGGCAGCTGTAAAGAGCGGACGAGTAGCCATGGTCAATGACTTCAATGAATACGCCGATACCTGTACCGCGGTCGCTACATCCGGCCATTCCGTGTTCAGGAAATTTCCGCCGAGCGCCGCTTCTGGCGCAAAGCCAATTGAGTGAACAACGCCATCGAGATGAGGAACGTGTGCTCGAACCGCATCGGCCAATCCCGCTAGATGATCAGTATTGGTGACATCCAGTTCTAACACGGGAGCTGTCTGAGGCAAGCGCCCCGCAATCCGTTGTGTAATGCTCATTGCTCGACCGAATGAGGTCAGAATGACGGTTGCACCCTCTTCTTGTGCCACTCGCGCAATGTGAAACGCGATGGATGAATCGGTCAATACTCCTGTGACAAGAACGTTCTTACCCTCAAGTATTCCCATGTTTAGTGCCCCATTCCTAATCCGCCATCTACCGGAATTACCGCACCAGTTATGTAACTAGCAGCGGGTGATGCAAGAAAGGCTACGACGCCGGCTATTTCGGCTGGCGAACAGAGTCGACCCAATGGAACCGAACCGATGATTTCGGACTTGCGACCTTCGTCAAGAACAGCGGTCATATCAGTCTCGACGAATCCGGGCGCCACCACATTCGCCGTGATTCCTCGGCTTCCAAGTTCGCGAGCAAAAGATCGAGCCATGCCGATCAGACCGCTCTTCGTAGCTGCGTAGTTGACCTGTCCGGCCGAACCGAGCATTCCCACTACTGATCCAATAAAAATCATTCGTCCGGATTTTTGCTTGAGCATTCCCCGGGTCGCTGCTTTTGCGACTCGAAAGGCACCCATCAGATTTGTTTCGACAACGGCTTGGAAGTCCTCATCGCTCATGCGCATCGCCAAACCATCGCGAGTAATTCCTGCATTGGCGACGAGTACCTCAATCGCACCAAAGCGCTCTTCGATTTCCTTGAACGCATCGGCAACGCTCTGCGAATCACTGACGTCCATAATCACGCCTTCGAAGCCCGCTGGCGCTGAGCCACTTCGATAGGTCACGATGGTCGTGAAGCCATCAGCCTTGAGAGACTTGGCGATTGCCAGACCTATGCCTCGGTTGCCACCAGTTACGAGCGCGACCGGCGCGGAGGTTTTTGAACTCATGGCCACACCTTACTTAATGCCGATTATTACCAGCGCGTATCGCGTGAGATAACTCCCTCAATCCGCGGCAAATTCGAGATGCCCCACGGATTGAAGGCCCCTAGAGTGGTGACATGAGGTTGAAGCGCAAAAAAGTTGAGGCTACCGGCACCGCCATCTCCATTACCCAAGCACAAGTAGGCCTCACCCTGGATCAGGCCGGACGGCAGCGTCGTTACCTCGTCTCGATGTTAATAAGAACGGCGTGCTTCATTCTCACCATATTTCTCCCCTCGCCATTTCGTTGGATTGCTCTTGGCGCCGCGATGGTGCTCCCCTACTTGTCGGTTGTCATCGCCAACGCTGGCCGCGAAACCATCAACCGAACCGCGATTCCCGCTCATAACAAGAACGAACTTCCATCCGCCTAAATCTTCGGATCATGTGGGCACGAAATTAAGTAGATAAACTGCAACATGCGATTTTTCGCTCCCAAAGAGCTGGCCAAGACCGCGTTGGCCGCGCTTCTTTGCGTAGGTTGTTTATGGGCTTCGCAATGGCAGTATCACCGCGGCCAGAATCAATCGCATCAAAATTCAATAATCCGAATCAATCAGGCGCTACCGCCCATGAGCGAAGTCGATCTGGTCCATGCGGATCCAATCGCGAATCAATGGCGCGATGTGGCTCTCCACGGCGAATTTAACGCGGGCCATCAATTGCTTATCCGCGATCGCTACTACCAAGGAGTCTTTGGCTTTGAAGTTTTGACGCTATTCCACTCTCCTGTGGCTGGTGATTATTGGCTTGATCGGGGTTGGGTGAAGGCCGGGCCAAACGCTGTTACTCCGCCGGTTGTGCCCGCACCCACGTCGGGAAGCGTCACCGTTATCGCTCGAATCCGCTCTGAAAATCTCAATCGGCAGATTCAAGGGTCGCTCTTTGCTTTACCCCACGTAGGTTCGAATACATTCACGATTGCGCACGCACAAGGCGTAAGCGCGGCTTCATTCTATTTAGATGATGTTTCAGCAACGCCAGCTAGTGCTGGGCCGTTTAATCAGATTGAGTTACCGGACCTTTCCAATGGTCCCCACTTTGCATACGCGATTCAGTGGCTCGCTTTTGCAACGCTGATTCTCATCGGAAGAGTAATGCTCTATCGCGAATGGAATTAGTCCAGCACGCCCATTGATTGCCGTTGGTA
>DAIPLA010000089.1:0-3294 GCA_036769465.1 Candidatus Nanopelagicaceae bacterium | reverse complement strand
ATTAATCCAAATACTCGGCGAGCTCTTCACCAAATCCAAGTCGAGTAGCAATCGCATCGAGCTGTTCATCGGGAAATAGATCAACGTCGTGACACAACGCCTCAATTTCCATCTCGTTTAGTCCAAGATCCTTGAACAAATCGATATCGCCACCGGGTTGAGGCTCGTCATCTTCTTCTGGAAATGGCAGGTCCAACACATCGAGCAAATCAGCAGCGATGTCGTAATCCGATGCGTATGTGACGTCGCTAATCATCATCTGCAAATGAGAACCGAGCGATCGCGCCGCGATAAAGAATTCTTCATCGATTGCGATCAGTGCAACTGCACCGCCATTGGTGCGCTGACTTTTTAACTGATCAATAATGCGAGTGAGGTCGCGGCAATCCGCGAGTTCGGAGAGTTCCCAACGGCCATCTTCGTGCCATGCAATCACGCCGAAGTCTGCGCCCCCGATATCGCCCTCATCCATGTGTCCATGGTGACACTATTCACGCTGTCACACAAGGCACCTTTTCAGTAAAGTGTCGGCATGAAGATTCACGTCGCGGACCACCCGCTGATATCGCACAAGCTGACCGTTCTTCGCGACGAGAACACCAATTCCCCAACCTTCCGCCAACTCACCGAAGAGTTGGTGATGTTGCTGGCATACGAAGCAACCCGCGACGTAAAAACTATTCCGCTCGATATCGTCACGCCGGTTGCGCCTACTCGCGGCGCTGTTTTAGCAAAACCTCGTCCAGTTGTGGTCCCGATTCTCCGCGCCGGCCTGGGCATGCTCGAAGGTATGACGCGCTTGATTCCTACTGCCGAGGTCGGTTTCTTGGGCATGGTGCGCGACGAGAAAACGTTGCAAGCGTCGACCTATGCAAATCGGTTACCCGAAGATTTGAAGGGCCGTCAGGTCTACATCTTGGATCCGATGCTCGCCACCGGCGGCACCTTGATTGCAGCTATTGAATATCTGATGGAACGCGGCGCGCATGACATCACCGCGATCTGCATTCTCTCCTCTCCAGAAGGCGTTGCCGCGTTGGAGAAAGTCGTGGATGCAAAGGGATTGAGCGTCACGTTGGTGACTGGCGCGCTAGATGAAAAGCTAAACGAGAAGGGTTACATCGTTCCTGGTTTGGGCGATGCCGGCGATCGACTATATGGAGTGGTGTAATAAATGGCGTCAACAAGCCCTGGCTATGGAATCACGATTCGCGTTGAAGGCGCGCCTCATACCCAACCGGTTGCAGAAGTAACAAATGCGGTAATCGCAGCTGGCGCGACTATCACCGCGCTCGACGTCGTGGAATCAAATCTAGACAATATTGTCATCGACGTTACTTGCGACGCGATGGATGCCGATCATGCCGAAGCGATCGCAGCGGCAATCTCAACCAATCCGGAATTAAAAGTTCGCAAGGTCAGCGACCGGACATTCCTTCTGCACCTCGGCGGCAAGATTGAAATTGCATCGAAGGTTCCGCTGAAAACTCGCGATGACCTCTCGCGCGCCTACACACCAGGCGTTGCGCGAATTTCGCAGGCGATTGCGAAAGATAAATCAGATGCACGTCGACTTACTATCAAGCGCAATACAGTCGCGGTAGTGACCGATGGATCTGCAGTACTTGGCCTTGGAAATATTGGTCCAGAAGCGGCGTTGCCCGTGATGGAAGGTAAGGCGGCGCTGTTTAAGCGCTTCGCGGATATCGATGCCTGGCCAGTCTGTTTGGATACCCAAGATGTCGATGAGATTGTTCGCACCGTTCAAATCATCGCGCCGGTATACGGCGGTATTAATCTCGAAGATATCTCGGCTCCCCGTTGCTTTGAAGTCGAGCGCCGACTCCGTGAATTGCTCGACATTCCAGTCTTCCACGACGATCAACACGGCACCGCAATTGTTGTTCTCGCCGCGCTCACTAATGCGCTCAAGCTGGTGAAGAAGGATCTCGCTACCTGCCGAATTGTGATGAGTGGCGTTGGCGCCGCCGGTACCGCTGTTGCTCGCTTGCTCGTCGCTTCTGGCGCGCGAAACATCATCGGCTTTGATAGCAAGGGCTTGGTCCATGAGCATCACGAAGATGATGACGTCATGCGCACGTGGTTCCTCGAACACTGCAATCCCGGCGATTTCCGTGGCACCTTGGGTGAAGCCGTCAAAGGTGCGGATGTATTTATCGGAGTCAGCGCGCCAAATATTCTTAAGGAAGCAGATGTTGCATCGATGGCCCCCAACTCCATCGTTTTCGCTTTGGCCAACCCAGACCCAGAAATCGATCCGGTCATCGCGCGTAAATACGCCGCGGTTGTTGCAACCGGCCGAAGCGATCAACCCAACCAAATTAATAACGTCTTGGCATTCCCCGGAATTTTCCGCGGCTTGCTCGACGCGCATATCTCGAAGATCACCGAGAAGATGTTGGTTGCTGCTGCTGAAGCGATTGCTGGTTGCGTTTCGTCAGATCAACTCAACGCTAACTTCATCGTGCCGAGCGTCTTTGACGCCCGCGTGGTTGGTGCCGTTGCTAACGCGGTGAAGAGCGCTTCTTAAAAATCGCGGATTGTCCGCCTACTACGACGCCGATATAGGTCATCACGATTCCGGTGACCAAATATCCGGTAACCGTCGCGCCCGGAGTAGGAAGAAGTAAATCGAGCACGAACGAACCTACTAATTGGCCGCCGACGCTAAAGAGCGTAAAGGTAAGTACGCCTAGGTGTTGCACGACGGTTGATGCAAGCGCGATGTAGATAACGCCGGTTACTCCGCCTAGGTAAATCCACCACGGATGAGTCGGCAATCCATAGAGATGATCGCCGCGCACGACCATCATCACAACCATGAAGATCAATAAAAAGAGTGTTCCCATAATGAAATTGAGTAACGATGTTGTGTAGCTCTGGCCAGAGTGCACGTTGATTGATCCGTTCAGCGCGCGTTGAATTCCGATTACACATCCGGCCAGGGTCGACAGAATCACTGCCGATGCGCTGTAGGTACTGACCTGCAACTTGTCGAAGACCGAAATCAGAATTGCAGCAATGGTGATCGCCGCGGCGATAACCCGGCGCATCGAAATGTGTTGCGGGGCGCCACCACCCAAACCAATCTTGTCGACCAGCAAAGAGATCGCGGTCTGACCAGCAATCGCGGTTACCGAGTAAACGGCGACACCAATCAACGGGACGGTATGGGTCTGGGTTGCAATTGCCGCGCCACCAAGCGCCCCGGCGAATAATCGCCATTTCGCGATCGCCTTGGATTTCACCGCGGCTCGAAGCTGGGTAATACCG
>DAIPLA010000014.1:0-17033 GCA_036769465.1 Candidatus Nanopelagicaceae bacterium | reverse complement strand
GTCGCCTAACTCAATGCTGAAGTATCCGACCTCGGAGGAAGGTCGGGCCTTTAGAGCTCACTAGTCATTCTGGCGAGATCCGAAAGTCCGAATTTTTCCTCCCTCGACTCTTGAGGGAGTGTTTTAATGTCAATACGTAAGTTTGTAATACCGGCAATCGCGGCCGCATTAACGGTATTGCCTGTTATGGCTCACGCCGATATGACGGCGTCACCTTCGAAAATCATTTCATTGTCCCCCAGTGCTACTGAGGACCTGTTCGCAATTGGCGCGGGAGCACAAGTAGTCGCGGTGGATGATCTCTCTAACTTCCCAGCGAACGCGCCGGTATCAAAGTTGTCCGCGTATGACCCGAACGTTGAAGCCATTGCTGCGTACTCCCCTGATCTGGTCATCATGAACTCCACCGCGACCAAAGAGGCTGATGTGGCGACCCAACTGCAATCCCTCGGAATCAAGGTGTACACGGAAGTATCACCAAACTCGATTGTTCAGGCTTATTCCGAGATCAGTGACCTAGGAAGCGCCACGGGCCACGCGACCCAGGCTAGCTCGATCATCGCTGGCATGAAGAGTTCCATTGCAAAGATTGTGAAGAGCGGTCGGAAGCAAAATCCGCTCTCGTTCTTTCACGAAGTCGATAACACCAACTATTCCGCGACTTCTCAGACCTTTATCGGGCACGTGTATAGCGACTTCAACATGAAAAATATTGCAGACGGAGCAAAGCAAGCCGATTCATCAGGTTACCCTCAGCTTCAATCCGAATACATCATCAAGGCTAATCCACGACTCATCTTCTTGAGCGATGCCCAATACGGCGAGTCAGCTAAAACAGTTGCGAAGCGGCCAGGCTGGTCAAACATCACCGCAGTGAAGAATAAGCACGTGATTGCGCTCCCGGCAGATATCCCATCCCGCTGGGGTCCGCGCTTGGTGAATCTCTACCGCTTCATTGCCACAAGCATCGCCAAGATCTCTTAGTTAGAACTATTTAAGAAGGATAAATCTGATGTCACCGATTAGCAGAATCTGGAACTGGCGTATCACCGTCGGCGCCCTGATTCTGCTAGTCGTTGTCGGATTGTTGGCTATCAGCATTGGTCCGATATCTATTAGTTTCCCGAGAATCATAAAAACATTGCTTGGCCTTCATGGCTTGTCGGGCGAACAACGAACCTTGGTTCTCGATCTTCGTTTGCCGCGAGTAATTTTGGCGGCGCTCGTTGGCGCGGCGCTCTCATGCAGCGGCGCGGTTTATCAAACTGTATTTCGAAATCCACTTGCCGATCCGTATTTGTTGGGAGCCGCAAGCGGCGCTGGCCTCGGCGCCACGATTGCAATAACCGCATCGCACGGAAATGTTTATGGACTACTTCCCATCTTCAGTTTTGTCGGTGGAATTTTCGCCGTCCTGACAAGCTTCTTCATTTCTGGTCGCTTCTTCGCCGAACCAAACACGCTACTGCTTTCAGGAATTGCGGTGGGATCGTTCGCGACCGCGGTTCAGACTTTCATTCAACAGCGTCACAGCGATGCCTTGCGTCCGGTCTATTCATGGATCTTGGGCGAACTAACCGCTGCTTCCTGGCAGGTGGTTACATGGTCGGCCTTCTACATAATTCTCGCCATCGCGACTATGGTTTTTATCTCCAAAAAACTCGATGGCCTCATGCTCTCCGATGAAGAAGCCTTCTCGCTGGGCATCAACCCACAACGGTTACGTATCATCGCCGTTGTCGCGGCAACGCTTGCAACGGCCACAGCAGTTTCCGCGAGCGGACTAATCGGCTTCGTCGGAATTGTGGTTCCCCATCTCGTGCGGGGAATAACTCGCAGGGTCACCAACCGCTCTCTGCTCACGGTCGCTCTTACAGGCGCCGCGTTCCTGGTATTGGCGGATCTCGGATCTCGGACCCTACTTTCGCCAGCCGAATTGCCTATTGGCGTAATCACGGCTTTTGTCGGTGCGCCGTTCTTCCTATTTGTACTCCGCAACAAGAGAGTGAGCTCTGCATGATTTCGATAAAAGATTTGACGGTGAGCTATGGCGACCGAACCATCTTGCACGATATCTCGATGGAGATTGTCGACGGGTCGTGGACATGCTTGGTCGGCCCGAATGGCGCGGGAAAGACAACCTTGCTTAAGGCTTTGCTGGGTACATGTGAATACGCGGGTTCAATTACGGATAACGGCGAAGAAGTTTTTAAGAATCACAATCGCAACGTGGCCTTCGTTCCACAAAACCCACACGTACCAGTTGGAATGAGCGTCGCCGAATATGTGATGCTCGGTCGCTCAAAGCGCGATGGGTGGGGCAATGAATCGCTGTCGAGCCGAACCTTTATCGCGTCGATATTGCAGCAGACCCAGCTTTACGGAATGCAAGATCGGCCAGTAAGTCAACTCTCCGGCGGCGAAACTCAACGAGCCTTAATAGCTCGCGCCCTCGCTCAAGAACCTAGCCTCATCTTGCTGGACGAGCCAACTAGCGCGCTTGATTTACATCACCAGATTTCTGTTCTAAACGATATTGAAATCTTGAAAAACCGCGGCGTAACCGTCGTCTCCACAATGCACGACATAACTCTCGCGGCCATGTATGCGCAATACATTGCGATTATTCACGAAGGTCGCGTGACTATGACGGGTCCGTCGGATACGGTGATTCATTCGGCCGAATTGCGTAACGCCTTCGACAATCGAATCAATGTATTCACCCTCGACTCCGGCCGGCCAGTGATTGTGGCCGACAAAGCAATTAACGAACGTGAGACTCCACGAACGGAAGCTTGACTATCTCGGCAGCGCTCTGCCGACCGCGCACATCGACGATGACCTTCGCGCCAGATTTGTATTCGGGCGTGATTAACGCGAGCGCGATGCCGGTTTTGAGCGTTGGAGAAAAGGTTCCACTTGTCACCTCTCCTATAACCTCGCCGGCTTCGTTGAGCACGTTCATTCCGCCGCGAGGGATTCCGCGGTCGGTGCACATAAGAGCACGTGAAATCCGACGTACGCCTTCACTCTTCTCGGCGCGCAAGGCGGCCTGACCGTGGAAAATTTCCTTATCAAGCGCCACTGCCCATCCGGCCGCTGCTTGTAGCGGCGTGATGTCGAGCGAGAGCTCGTGACCATGCAGCGGATACCCCATCTCGGTCCGCAACGTGTCGCGCGCACCTAAACCACATACGCGGCCATCAAGCGAATCAACGAGTGAAACCAATTCTTTCCAAAGCTCGAGCGCATGGGTCGATGACGGCAATAACTCGAAACCAAATTCGCCGGTGTATCCGGTCCGACAGATGATGACCGGACCCCACTGTTCGTGACCAGGGATCAGTGTCTCTGTGAATGACATGTAGTCCAACGAGAGATCAAGGCCCAACTTCCCCATTAGATCATTTGCTTTGGGCCCTTGAACAGCGAGCACCGCGTAGTCATTGTGAAGATTGGTTACAACGATGCCCGCGGGGGCTGCCTTCGTGAATACAGACACCACATCCGAGCAGTTCGCCGCGTTGGGGATGATAAAGATTTCTTCATCCGACTTGAGATAAACGATGAGGTCATCGATCACGCCCCCGGCGTCATTGCACAGCAAGTTGTATTGAGCCTGCCCACTAGAGATCTTCGACATGTCATTGGTAAGAACCGAATTAACAAATGCACGCGCGCCTGGACCGACAACTGACATTTTTCCCAGATGTGAAACGTCAAAGATGCCGACTCGTTCGCGAACGGCCGTGTGCTCGGCAATCACTCCGCCCGGTCGGTCCGCACCGAAACCCTGCGCGTATTCGATAGGCATATCCCAGCCACCAAAGTCCGCCATCTTCGCTCCAGCAGAGTGATGCCAACTATCCAACGGTGATTTCATAACCTAAACCTACCTAAACCTCTCTAAATCTGTCCGAGGACTCCCGAGAATGAGCACATATGGTGGGCGGCGCATGAGGTGAAATATGCTCGTCCTATGACTTCTGCCAAATTGATCGAAAAGTTGGATGCCGCGACCAATCGAGTCGTAGTAATCGGTATCGCGCGTTCCGCCCAACAGAAACTCTCGCTCCACGCGCAGTCCGGCCTGCTGACGCCTTCGCTGAACAAATCCCTACTTTCGGCACTCGAAACCATGGGCGCAAAGGCGAATCCCGACGAAGTTACCAAGATTCCAGTTGGGGAGACTTTGTGGATCATCACAGGCTTGGGTAAAGATGCCAAGTCATTCCAGCCAGAACAGATTCGACGGGCAGCGGGGGCGGCAACCCGTCATTTGCTCATCAACGCAACCGCAACCATTGCGCTGCCGGCGGAGACAACAACCGCGATCGCCGCGGTTGCCGAAGGCGCGCTTCTCGGAGCGTATTCGAATTCCGATTATCGCTTTGCCACGAAGGCCGAGCATGAGAATTCGCTTCGCACGATTTATATCTTGAGTAACAGCGCCAAAGATCCATCGACGAAATCCGCAGTTGCCCAAGCAGAAGTCCTCGCGGAAGAAATTTCCTTTGTTCGAGACTTGATCAATATGCCGCCAAATGACCTGACGCCGGACGCCTTCTGTCAGATGCAAAAGAAGCGTGCATCCGCGCTCGGCTTAAAGGTTGAGATTGTGAATGACACTGCGCTTAGAGAAAAGGGTTACGGAGGAATAACGGCGGTTGGACAAGGTTCTGCCGCGAAGCCTCGACTTTTGCACATCTCCTATAACCCGCCGAAGGCGAAGAGACGTTACGCATTTATCGGCAAGGGAATTACCTTCGACTCTGGTGGCCTCAACCTGAAGCCGGGCCTTTCGATGTGGACGATGAAATGCGACATGAGTGGTGCGGCGGCCGTCGTGGGCGCGATTATGGCAATTGCCAAACTCACAATTCCGGTCGCGATTGATGTCTGGGCTGCGCTCGCTGAAAACATGATTAGTGACAACGCCACTCGCCCGAGCGACATCATCACGATGTACGGAGGGAAGACGGTAGAAGTTCTTAATCCCGATGCCGAGGGCCGACTTGTCATGGCGGATGCATTGGTGCGTGCGGAAGAGTTTGCTGCAAAGCGCGGCGGGCTGGACGGAATACTCGACGTCGCCACACTCACTGGCGCACAGGTAGTCGCGCTTGGCACGCGCACGAGTGCGGTCATGACGAATAACGATGAATTCCGAAAAGAATTTCTTACGGCCGCTGACGCCGCCGGTGAAGCATTTTGGCCGATGCCGCTTCCAGAAGAGCTGCGTGCCTCCTTGGATTCATCTGTGGCAGATATCGCGAATATCGGAGATCGCTTCGGCGGGATGTTGGTTGCCGGGCTCTTCTTACGCGAATTCGTTAACCCCGAAACACCTTGGCTTCATCTCGATATCGCAGGTCCAGCCTTCAACGAGCATGAACCTCATGGCTATACCCCAACCGGCGGCACAGGGGTCGCTGTGCGTTCGTTAGTCCGCCTGATGGAGTCGGCTGCATCACAGGATTGACCGTGAATTTGGGCAAGCTCGGGTCCTGACGGTGACCCAAATCGTGGCAGGATTGGAGAGTGCCGCTTGATTAGGCGGCGATCAGACGACGGAAACTGAAAGAGGCGCTTGTGGCTAGTGTGGCTGAATTTGATCTCGTTGTTCTTGGTGGCGGTAGCGGCGGTTATGCCAGCGCGCTCCGCGCTTCCCAACTCGGACTAAATGTAGTTCTTATCGAACAAGACAAATTAGGCGGAACATGTCTGCATCGCGGCTGCATTCCTACGAAAGCGCTTCTTCATGCAGGCGAAGTCGCTGATAGCGCTCGCCACGCTGGTGAATTTGGCGTGAAGGCTGAATTTATTTCGATGGATATGTTGGCTGTCAACGCGTACAAAGATGGCGTCATCAGCAAGTTGCATAAGGGACTTCAGGGCCTCGTAAAGTCTCGAAACATCACCTACGTCGAAGGACACGGAAAGCTCGTCTCCAAGAATGCGGTAGAAGTTAATGGCATTCAGTATTCAGGCAAGAACATCATTCTTGCGACCGGCTCTTATCCAAAGACCTTGCCTGGTTTAGAAATCGATGGCACTCAAATCATAACGAGCGAACAAGCGATGTCGATGGACCGCGTTCCCGCATCCGTAATCGTTCTTGGCGGAGGCGTCATCGGATGTGAATTCGCATCTGTGTGGCATAGCTTCGGCGCCGACGTCACCATTATCGAAGGTCTCCCCCGTCTCGTTGCACTCGAAGACGAGTCTTCTAGCAAGCAGCTCGAGCGCGCATTCCGCAAGCGCGGTATCAAGTTCGAGACTGGCACAAAATTTGCCTCCGCGACAAAGGGACCAAACGGCGTAACCGTCACTTTGGAAAACGGATCGACCTTCACAGCCGAAGTTTTGCTCGTCGCTGTAGGACGCGGTCCGGTATCCGCAAATATTGGATATGAGGAACAAGGAATCGCGATGGATCGCGGTTATGTTTTAGTCGATGACAAGTGCCGCACAAATATCCCTGGCATTTGGGCAGTAGGCGACTTGATCCCCACGCTTCAACTCGCTCACGTCGGCTTTGCCGAAGGCATTTTGGTCGCCGAAGAAATTGCTGGGTTGAATCCACGTCCAATCAATTACGACGGCGTCCCACGCGTTACATACTCGGAACCAGAAGTTGCATCCGTAGGACTGACCACCGCTGTCGCGAAGGAACGCGGCTATGACGTGGTTGAGCTCAACTACGACCTCGCCGGAAACGGTAAGGCGAACATTTTGAAGACCGCTGGTTCAGTCAAGCTTGTTGCAGCCAAAAACGGTCCAGTACTCGGCATTCACATGGTGGGTTCCCGCGTTGGCGAGCTGCTCGCCGAAGCACAATTGATTTTCAACTGGGAGGCTGAAGCAAGCGATGTCGCATCTTTGATTCATGCGCACCCAACATTGTCTGAAGCAGTCGGCGAAGCGCATCTAGCGCTTGCTGGTAAGCCACTACACGCACACGGTTAATAGGAGAATAGCTAATGACATTTTCAGTCACTATGCCAGCGCTCGGAGAAAGCGTCACTGAAGGCACAGTTACTCGTTGGCTCAAGGCCGAGGGCGATTTTGTAAACGTTGATGAACCACTACTCGAAGTTTCCACCGACAAGGTTGATACCGAGATTCCTTCGCCGGTTGCCGGCACGCTTCAAAAGATTGTTGTCGGAATTGATCAAACCGTAGCCGTTGGCGCCGAATTGGCTGTTATTGAAGATGGCGCAGCTCCCGCGTCGCCAGCACCAGCAGCGGCACCTGCGCCAGTAGTTGAAGCACCCGCGCCTGTAGCAGCAACTCCTGCTCCTGTCGTCGAGGCACCTGTTTCTGCGCCATCCGCGGCTGCTGTCGTTGCATCCTCCAACGGAACCATCGTCACCATGCCGGCGCTAGGCGAGAGCGTTACCGAAGGTACTGTGACTCGTTGGCTCAAGAATGTAGGCGACACAGTGAATGTCGATGAGGCGCTCTTGGAAGTCTCAACCGACAAAGTAGATACCGAGATTCCTTCGCCGGTTTCTGGCACGGTTCTTGCAATCGATGTACCTGTGGACTCCACCGTTCCAGTCGGCGCGCGTTTAGCGCTTATTGGAAGCACATCTGGCGCTTCTGCCGCACCGGCTACTCCTCCACCCGCGGCGCCGGTTGTTTCAGCACCGGTCGCTACTCCTGCCCCATCAGCACCTGTCGCTGCGCCGGTTGTTTCCGCGCCTGTATCTTCTCCGGTACCACCACGTCCAGCTGCGGCATCGAACACTGACGCATACGTAACTCCCATTGTTCGCAAGCTCGCGGCCGAACAAGGCGTTGATCTTGCACGCGTATCAGGAACAGGAGTTGGGGGTCGCATTCGCAAAGAGGACGTCCTTGCTGCTGCTCGTCCAGCCGTTTCAACTTCTACGAGCGCATCAAACAATAATTCGGCAACGTCATCGGCTAGCTCTCCTGCCGCTCCCGTCGCTGTATCACCGCTACGCGGCACAACGGTCACGATGTCTCGCCTTCGCAAGGTCATTGCGGCGCGCATGGTTGAGTCACTTCAAGTGTCGGCACAACTCACTACCGTCGTCGAAGTAGACGTAACGGCGATCGCTCGTCTACGCGATCGCGCTAAGGCTTCGTTCGAAGCGCGCGAAGGCGTCAAGCTCTCATTCTTACCATTCTTCGCGGTCGCAGTATGCGAAGCACTGAAGCAACACCCAGTGCTCAACGCATCCGTTGAAGGCGATCAAATTACGTATCACGGCGCAGAACACCTGGGCATCGCGGTTGATACCGAGCGCGGCTTGCTCGTGCCAGTCATCAAGGATGCCGGGGATCTGAATATCGGCGGCGTAGCGCGAAAGATTGCCGATGTAGCCGCACGTACTCGCGATAACAAAATTTCACCGGACGAGCTCGGTGGCGGAACATTTACCTTGACCAACACTGGCAGCCGTGGAGCTTTGTTTGATACGCCAATCATTAATCAACCACAGGTTGCGATTCTTGGACTTGGCGCGGTTGTTAAGCGTCCAATGGTTATGAAGGGCACCGATGGCGGCGAGACGATCGCTGTTCGTTCGATGGTCTACCTTGCGCTCTCTTATGACCACCGAATCGTCGACGGAGCAGATGCCGCACGTTTCTTGGTCACCCTCAAAGACCGCCTTGAAGCGGGCCGATTTGAATCCGACTTGGGACTCTAAAACGACTAACCTCTTCGCATGAAGACACTTCCTCCGCAACGGATTGCAATCACGGGCGCTTCCGGCTTAATCGGAACCAGCCTGGTTGGCCATCTCAAGAGTGAAGGCCATACTGTTCAACGTCTTGTTCGCCGCAAAGCTGTTGCCGCCGACGAAGTTCAGTGGGATCCAGCACAAGGATATGTTGATGTAGAACCACTCCGCGGCGTGGATGCGGTCATTCATTTGGCAGGAGCAGGCGTTGGCGACAAGCGCTGGACGAAAAAATACCGTGCAGAAATTTTGAACTCTCGACTTCTCGGCACAACCGCGATCGCAGGCGCCGTGAATGAAATCAAGCCCGCCACGTTTATCAGCGCATCGGCAATTGGTTGGTACGGCGAATCTGGCAATCGCGCGGTCGTTGAAAGCGACCGAAGCGGCGATGATTTCCTTGCTGCGGTCTGCCGGGAATGGGAAGGTGCAGCTGACATCGCTGCTCATGATGTTCGGACTGTGAAGATACGAACTGGATTGGTCCTCGATCCAACCGGCGGCGCACTCGGAAAGATGTTGCCACTATTCCGACTGGGCTTGGGCGGGAAGCTGGGTCCCGGAACGCAATGGTGGTCGTGGATCACGCTGCACGATCAAATACGTGCAATTTGCCACCTTCTTGAATCTAAGGTTTCTGGTCCGGTTAACCTGACCTCTCCCAACCCCGTAACAAACCAAGAATTCACGGCAGCGCTTGCGCGTGCCATGCACCGGCCAGCGATATTCCCAGCACCTGCAATTGCACTAAAGATTGCCCTGGGTGGATTCTCGTCGGAGATTTTGGGGTCCAAGAAGGTCACCCCGCAGGTTTTGATGGACGACGGCTTCGTCTTCGACTATCCAAATATCGTCAACGCGCTCAGCGCTTTGATTGATTAATTTCCTAAATTAACCAAGCGCTTTAATTACTCGCTCTGCGGCGAGGCGGCCAGACTTCATTGCGCCCTGCTGCGAAGGCAGTTGTAGATAATCGCCCGCCAGATATACGCCATTGACATTGTTGGGCGCCTGCTTGTTGATGCGCGGAAGCGACTCGGCAATTTCTAGATAGTGAACCAAGGTGAAATTCAACGGACCCCAGATTTTCTCCTGCTCGATTTTCAGCGCTCGGTCATCCAGCTTCGAAAGCGCGGTCGTCGCAATCAGCGCTTTACCGTCTCGTTCTCGGACTACGACGGAATTCACGATGGGTCCAGATTCGGTAACGGCTAAATAAGCGGAAGCCTTAACCGGAGCTGAGACCTCGTGATACCAGGTATGACACGAGACATACTCAACACCAATCTTCACGCCTAGAATTTTCTCCGTCACCGACGCGGTGGTTGCAATAACGATTGCGTCTGCCTCAAGCGATTCAAATGATCCACTGACAGATCTCGAAGTCGCTCTTTCCACTTGCTGATTGAGACGGATATCCCCAATCCCCTTCGCTAACTCCTGAGTAAACGCGGATAAACCCGCCTGCGGTTGGCCTGGTCTACCAAGAATGAAGGAGCTCTGCACGCGGCGCCGAACTCTCGGGGGGATAGATGATGGGTCCGCGAGAAATACGCCACGGAAGAATCGTTGCAACTCCTGCGATATCTTGCGTGGATTTTGAACGATAGTCGCCGAGAGATGATTAAGGCCGATTAATTCGTCGCCTCGATCAGTGACGTATCGAATATTTGGCGAGACTGATTCGAAGGCTAACCCGTCCAGGACTCTCAAACGACGAATCTCCCTGTAGCGTGGATTAATAACTTGGAAGCCACGGTCGCATCTCCAACCGTTAATCTCATCCGAACGGACTCGACCACCAATCGCGTCACTCGCTTCAAGCAGTGTGACATCGAAACCTGCGTGCTGTAAATAGCGGGCGGCAGTTAGCCCGGCAAGGCCAGCGCCTACAACAATTACTTTGGACAATTTCGGCGAAGACATATTTAGCGAATAGAGATGTCGCGCGCCTCGTCGAGGATGCGTGCAACTGCGAGTGAATCTTCAACTGGGACCGGCCACGGTGAATTTCCGGCTAGAGCTGCCTTAACCGCCAAATAGTAAGAGCAGTAATTTCCGTTTTCACTCACGATTTCCGTGAACTCTGAGCCAGTAAAGAAATATGCCGGCGTAGCAGTCGGAACGTCCCATGAACCATCCTTGGGGTATTTTCCAGAACGCAATAAGTCTTCCTGGGGGTCTAAGTCGAAGATGACGAGCGATCCCTTTGTTCCAGAAATACGGATGCGCGGACCGGGTGAGCCTTGAATAGCGCTGGCCGACAGATACGAGTCGACGCCATTTGCATGTTTCAGTACAAGAACAGAATCATCGTCCGCTCCCCCACGTATTGATCGCACAGATGCAAACTTCAGCTCTGCTGGCCCAAACCAATCCAAAGCTAACGAAACGAGGTGTGGTTGTAGATCGAGAACCAAACCTCCACCCTCGGCCTCCGGAGTCGTTTCGCGCCACGAGTTCGGATTAGCTTCTGGGCGGAAGCGTTCGAAGCGTGAATCCATTCGAATAATTTTTCCGAGTAGCCCTTCTTTAAGAACGCGCTTAATAGTGAGCGCATCGCTATCCCAGCGACGGCTGAAATACGTCGTCACGGGAACTCCCGTCTCTTCCGAAACTCGAATGATTTCTTCGGTCTGCGCGAGGTTTAACGCCATTGGCTTATCCACCACGACCGGAATACCTGCACGCAGTCCAGCGATTGCTTCCTTGGCGTGCACGATGTTGGCGGTGGCTACAACCAACAAATCAATTTTTAGCGCGATCAATTCTTCAACAGTGGCAACCGCAACCGCATTTGGGAAATCGCTCTTCAGGTGTTGAATGCGCTCAGGATTAGACGTGACCGCGCCAACCACATCAAAGCCAGCCCCTTTAAGTAGCGGGGCATGGAAATATCGCCCGGCGAGGCCGTAACCCGTGATTCCTACGCGTGGTTGTGTGACTTCACTCATGAGCGATCCTCCTGAATATGCGGCGCGACAGTCCATATTGGCTGCCGCTAGGCTTAACCCTATGACACTGACGGCGGCTCGAACCAAGATTCTGGTCAAGAACCTTGGTCTCGTGGAGTACTCCGCCGCACTCGAAACCCAACGCGCTCTTCATGCCGGCGTTGTAAACGGAACCGAATCGAATTCTTTACTTCTCCTCGAGCATCCATCGGTGTACACCGCCGGACGCCGTACCGAGGCTCACGAAAAGCCTGTTGATGGAACGCCCGTGGTGGACGTTGACCGTGGTGGAAAAATCACCTGGCACGGCGAAGGACAAATCGTCGGCTATCCAATTGTGAAACTACAGAAGTCGAATGACGTCGTGGGCTTCGTTCGTGAAGTAGAACTCGCTCTGATTGAGGCCTGCCGTGAATTCGGTATTGAAGCCGAGCGCTATTGCGACCGCACTGGAGTGTGGATTCGACAGGATGGTCGAGATCGGAAGATTGCAGCAATCGGAATTCGTGTTGCAAAAGGTGTGACCATGCATGGATTCGCTTTGAACGTGAATCCGGATCTCGCCTATTTCGATCGCATTATTCCGTGCGGAATCTCGGACGCCGAAGTTACCTCGGTCTCTAACGAGTTGGGCCGTAACGTGGAGATTTCAGAAGTCATCGATGTTGTAACCCGCCACATAGAGGCTGCGCTAGAACGAGTGGCGATATGACTCAGGTGAATTTATGACTCAGGTGAATCTATGACTATTGCCCCCGAAGGACGCAAACTTCTTCGCATCGAGGCTCGCAACGCCGAGACCCCGATTGAACGAAAGCCCGAATGGATCAAAACTCGCGCGAATATGGGTCCTGAGTACACCAAGCTGCGCTCGCTTGTAGTTAATGAAGGATTGCACACCGTTTGCCAAGAAGCGGCATGCCCAAACATTTTCGAATGTTGGGAAGACAAGGAAGCCACCTTCTTGATCGGCGGAGAACAGTGCACCCGTAGGTGCGACTTCTGCAACATCGACACCGGCAAACCCGGTCCACTTGATCGCGATGAACCACGCCGCGTTGCTGAGTCTGTCCGGTCCATGGGGCTGAAGTACGCGACCATTACAGGCGTAACACGTGATGACTTGGATGACGAAGGTGCCTGGTTATATGCCGAGACCATTCGTCAGGTACACAACCTCAATCCAGGCACTGGCGTGGAAATGCTGGCACCAGACTTCAGCGGTCACGCACATCTTCTCAACGAAGTCTTCGAGACTAGGCCAGAAGTATTCGCGCACAATCTTGAAACCGTGCCTCGTATTTTCAAACGGATCCGCCCCGCTTTCCGGTACGACCGATCCCTTGATGTCATTAGCCAGGCTCGAGCGTTCGGTTTGATTACAAAATCGAATCTCATTCTCGGTCTCGGCGAAACTCGCGAAGAAGTGTCGCAAGCGTTACAGGACCTCCATGACGCTGGCTGCGATTTGATCACAATTACCCAGTACCTTCGTCCGACTTCCAACCACCATCCGGTCGAGCGCTGGGTTAAGCCACAGGAGTTCGTCGAACTTGCCGCTGAGGCAGAAGCAATCGGTTTTGCGGGCGTCATGAGTGGACCGCTAGTGCGTTCCAGCTATCGCGCTGGTCGGTTGTACAAGCAAGCACAGGAAAAGCGCGCGTCGCTCTAGTGCGTCGAACGGGTTGTAATGGCTGATTTGGTTTATCCCCCGGTCATCGTCGCCATTAAGGCGTTCTGGAAATACCTCGGCATTAAATTCACCTTCAAAGGTCAGGAGCATTTGCCTGCTGATGGAGGCGCAATTCTTGCGATGAATCACGTCGGTTATCTTGACTTTGCACTCATTGGAACCGCCGCCTTACCGCGCAAGCGCTACATAAGATTCATGGCGAAGAAGGAAATTTTCGATCATAAGATTTCTGGACCATTGATGCGCGGTATGCACCACATCTCGGTGGATCGATCGAGCGGCAGTGCATCCTTTGTCGCCGCATTGCGCGCCCTGCGTGCTGGTGAAATCGTTGGAATCTTCCCAGAAGGAACAATTTCGCGAAGCTTTGAGATTGCCAAGATGAAGACAGGCGCCGTGCGTCTCGCCATGGGAGCCAACGTACCAATCATCCCCACGATTGTTTGGGGCAGCCAGCGCATCATGACAAAGAAGCGGAAGCCGGATTTCAAGCGAAATAAATACCCCGTCTACGTCACCTTCGGCGAAGCATTTATCGTCAACAAAGGGATGGATGTAGATGCTGCTGAAGCGGAATTACGGACGCGGATGCTCGACTTGCTTCACCAAGTGCAGGCGGAGTATCCGGATTCGCCGCAAGGTCAATTTTGGGCTCCTGCCAGACTCGGCGGAACCGCGCCTACCCCCGAACAAGTTCAATTAGAATACGAGGCTTACAAGAGCTCTCACCCGTCTGAGAAAACCGAGGAATAAGCAATGGCACTTTTCAGCCGCAAAAGTAAGTCCGCTCCAGCACCAAAGACCGCCCAGGCGGACGAGCGTCCAGGACAAATGCAGACTGTCAAAGATGCTTTCGCACTTACTCGGAAAGAAAAGCCTCTCGCGCTGCTCTTAACCGCGCTTGTCTTTGTAGTCGTATTGGTGGCCGGCGTCATTCTCGGATCGTCGTTACATCACCCGGTCTACTTCGGAATTATTTTCACTCCAGTGTCACTCTTGGTCGCATTCTTTTTCTTTACTCGCCAGGCAAACTCCGCCGCCTTCGCCTCGATTGAAGGTCAGGTTGGCGCGGGTGCTTCAGTCTTGATGTCGATTCGCCGTGGATTCACCACTACCCCCGCGGTCAACGTGGCACGAAATCAAGATATGGTGCATCGCGCGGTCGGTCGCGCCGGAATTGTTCTCGTGGGTGAAGGAACGCATGCAGTGCGTAACTTGGTCATCGATGAGAAGAAGAAGATGGAGCGATTTGTACCTGGAATCGCGATTACCGAAATTTACGTTGGAAATGATCAGGGACAGATCCCCCTTAAGAAGCTGCAGAAGAAGTTAACGAAGCTTCCGAAGAAGCTATCGAACGCTCAAGTTCGCGAGCTTCGCACGCGTCTTAAGGCGGTTGGTGGGTTGCAGATGCCTATTCCTAAGGGTCCTTTGCCAACTCGCATGAAAATGCCTCGTCGTTAAAGGCTTCTAAACCAGACGTTGTAATCGAACGACGCGTGTGTGCGTCAAAATCTCGTGATAACCGCGCCCCTGCTGAATAAATATCGCGGGTAGAACCACACAGATCATCGCGGTGCGAGCGAGGACCCGGAGTGGAGTGACCGCTCCTCCTGTTGCTTCATCCACGACGCGAAGTCGCAGTAAGTGCTGACCAAATGATGCACCCGTCAGCGCGGTGAGGACCGACGCCTCCACAAAGAAGACCAGTAATTGAAAGAATGACTGCGTGGCAGTGTGTTGCGAAACAAAGGCGCGAGTGATCAGACTCGAGGCACCCCAATCCACGACTAATGCGGCGAAACGTCGTCCGAAACCGGCGGCTTCCAGCTCGTGTCCTGAATCTTGGGCCATGGGTGGAGCTTAATCCCCTATGGCGTGAACCCTCGACTTCCGCTTAAGGTTACGAAACATGTCCGTAACACGAGGGATATGGTCATTTCACGCGTAGGACCTACTTTTGCCCCCATACAGACCACCCCTCTGGGCCCAGTGAAGCGCCTAGTGGTTTCGACTCACCATCAATTTCAGGAGAAGCATGTTTAAGAGCTCATCAGAAATTTTTGATTTCATTAAGAAGAACGACGTCAAGCTAATCGACGTTCGCTTCATCGATCTTCCAGGCATTCAACATCACTTCAACGTTCCAGTTGAATCATTCGACGAAGCGGTCTTCACCGATGGTCTGATGTTCGACGGTTCTTCGATTCGCGGATTCCAAGCGATTCACGAGTCAGATATGAAGTTGTTGCCTATTCCAGGTAGCGCATTTATCGATCCATTCCGCAAGGAGAAGACGCTTGTCATTCTCTTCTCGGTGCACAACCCCATCGATAACACCCCATATTCTCGTGACCCACGTGGCGTTGTGACAAAGGCAGTCGACTACCTGAAGTCAACCGGTATTGCAGATACCGCGTTCTTCGCTCCTGAGGCAGAGTTCTATGTCTTTGATGAAGTTAACTTCTCGACTTCACAGAATGCTTCGCATCACTTCATCGATTCAATCGAAGGCGCTTGGAACACTGGTGCTTCGCTTGAGGCAGATGGAACAGCGAACCGTGGTTATAAGACTCGTTACAAGGGTGGATATTTCCCTGTATCACCAACAGATCAGCTAGCGGATATCCGCGATGCGATGGTTATGGCCCTAGGCAAGGTTGGTCTTCTTGTCGAGCGCTCACACCACGAGGTCGGTACCGCGGGTCAGATGGAGATCAACTACCGCTTCTCCGACATTCTTTCGGCCGGCGATGATGTTATGAAGTTCAAGTACATCATCAAGAACGTCGCTTGGGAGAATGGCAAGACTGCAACATTCATGCCAAAGCCACTCTTCGGAGATAACGGTTCGGGTATGCACGTTCACCAATCACTCTGGAAGGATGGCAAGCCACTCTTCTTCGGTGATGGCTACGGCGATCTCTCTGACATTGCTCGCTGGTATATCGGCGGCCTCTTGAAGCACGCTCCATCATTGCTTGCATTCACCAACCCAACCGTGAACTCGTATCACCGTTTGGTGCCTGGCTACGAAGCGCCAGTAAACCTCGTTTACTCAGCTCGTAACCGTTCAGCCTGTATCCGTATCCCAATCACCGGATCGAATCCAAAGGCAAAGCGCATCGAGTTCCGTTGCCCAGATCCATCATCCAACCCATATCTCGCATTCGCTGCGATGTTGATGGCTGGTCTCGATGGCATCCAGAACAAGATCGAGCCACCAAAGCCAGTCGATAAGGACCTCTACGAGTTGGAAGGCGAAGAAGCAGCTGCAATTCCACAAGTTCCAGGTTCATTGTCCGAAGTTTTGGATAACCTCGAGAAGGATCACGAGTACCTCACCCGCGGTGGCGTATTCACCAAGGATCTCATCGAGACCTGGATTGCTTACAAGCGCACTGCTGAAGTGGACTATGTCCGTCTTCGTCCGCACCCAGCAGAGTTTGAGCTCTACTACGATATTTAAACCACAAGTTTAAATAGTGAAGGCCCTCGAGAAATCGGGGGCCTTTTCAATTCGCTATTAACTATGCACTAGGGAACACTCTCAAAATGTCTGAATATGAAGATGCGGGATACCAAGCCGAGTACTCAGACGATGAACTTCTCCCAGAGCACACTCGTCGCCCAAACACTCTTGGTGTACTAGCTGGCGTAGTTCTCTTG
>DAIPLA010000088.1:0-3352 GCA_036769465.1 Candidatus Nanopelagicaceae bacterium | reverse complement strand
TTGCGATAGGCCCACAAGCCAAAGAGCAGGCCAAGAACAATAAGCACCGTCGTGGCACCATACACGGCGGTGTTTTTGTTTGTGCCGTGCGCATGCACTGTTGATTGGGTTACTGGTGGGTTGGACGTTGTGTCATTCAACCCAAACGAGAAGGTGTACTCGCCATCCACGACATGGCCATCGGCCGCTGCGACACGATAATTCACCAAGACCAAGCCAGGCGTCTTGTCGGGCAATACCGGTACAACAATCTGATTGGAAGTGACCTTGATTGGTCCATCATTGAGAGCTTCGGCATTTGAATTAGTCACTTGAACAAAGTTGACCTGCTTGCCACTCACGAGTTCGAGGGGCTCGCCAAAATTGAGCACTAATTGGTTTGGCCAAGTCGTAACGACCGAGCCATCGGCGGGCACCGAAGAAGTGAGCGAAGTGTGAGCATTGGCCACTGAAGGCACGAAAATAAGGGCCGCAACAGCTGTCAGCAAGAATAGTTTCTTCATGGATCTAGTCTAAGAAAAAATCCATCAAAAATTCGGTTGTGCCTGGCTTTACCGAATACTTTTCCAAGTCTGTGATTCCCTCAGATGCCAAAAGCTCATCATCGACGAAGAAGTTACCGGTGCATTCAGCGGCAGGGCGATTGAGAATGATGTATGCGGCATCCGCCAAAATCTCCGGCTTTCGACAATAGTCAGTATCCACACCGGGAATCATTGCTAGCGCAGCGGTGTCGATAGCTGTACGTGGCCAGAGGGCGTTCACGCCGATCCCCTCTTTACGAAATTCCTCTGACAAGCCGAGTACGCACATCGACATCCCGTACTTCGCCATTGTGTAGGCCAGATGCGGTTTGAACCATTTTGCATTCATCGATAACGGCGGTGAAAGGGTCAAGATATGTGGATTGCGGCCTTGCTTGGCGCTCTCGCGCAGATGCGGGATCGCTGCCTGAGAGGTGAGGAATGTTCCGCGCACATTCACATCGAACATCAGGTCAAAGCGCTTCGCTGGAGTTGCCTCCGTCTTGGTCAGATTTATCGCGCTGGCATTGTTAATCACGATATCGATCCCGCCGAATGTCTCGGCCGTCTTGGCTATTGCGGCAGCAATCGCCTCTTCGTCCCGAATGTCGCATTGAATAGGTAGCGCAGTTCCGCCAGCCGCTTCAATCTCTTTGGCAGCCGAGAAGATCGTTCCTGGCATTGTGGGGTGTGGGTCAGTTGTTTTTGCAGCAATTGCGATGCTGGCGCCGTCGGCCGCCGCCTTCAGGGCGATTGCCAAACCGATGCCGCGCGATCCGCCAGTGATAAAGATTCGCTTTCCGGAAAGTGCCATTACTTTGTGCCCTTCTTCTCCAGGAATTTCATGAAGGCAATCTTCGCTTCATCGGATTCCAAAGCGATTCGGAAAAGTTCTGACTCGGCCTCCATCACCATCGCGACAGCCTGGTGGTGGCCACTCTTCAGCAACGCTTTGGTGTTGGTGACCGCGGTTGGTGGTTGTTCACCAATCATCGCTGCGACTTCCATTGCAGTCTTCACAACGTCATCGCTGATTTGATTAATCAAGCCCATGTCCAATGCTTCCTGCGCGCCAAAGCTGCGACCCGTCAAAAAGATTTCACTCGCCTTCGCGTGACCGACCAACCGCGGAAAGAGCAAGCTGGAACCGGCTTCTGGAACCAACCCCAAAGAAACAAAGGGCATGGAAAATTTCGAATCCAACGCCGCAAAGACCAAGTCGCAGTGGAGCAGCATTGTGGTGCCGATTCCCACAGCATTGCCATGAACTGCAGCAATTAGCGGCTTTGGGAAATTGTGAAGAGCTTGCAGGAATCCAAAGACGGGTGAGCTCTCCCGTGTCGGTGGGGTATTCATGAAGTCAAAAATGTCGTTGCCGGCGGTAAAGGCGGATCCTGCACCAGTGATGACTACCGATCGAATTCCAAAGTCTGCGGTGGCACCCGCTAGCGCTGACGTTAACTCGGAATACATCGCCGGGGTAAGAGCGTTCTTCTTCTCAGGGCGGTTAAGCGTTAACAGGAGGGTCGAACCTTGGAGCGAGCGTTGAATCATTAGCGAGTCAGTCATGTCACAGATTCTAGTTAAACAACGGTCCCGCGTCTGTAGCTAGATAGGGCACAATAGAGGCGCAAGGACCGTATCCAACGAATGGAGAGATTCATGGATATCAGAATTTTGAGTCGAGAGCTGACGCCGTTCGAACATTTAGTTGCCGAACACCTCTGTGAAGGTATGTCTAACGTGGCGATCGCGAATGCCACCGCTCACAGCGAGAAGGTCATTGAAAACACCGTCTCCCGAATGGCTCGCGCCTTTGGCATAACATCAAACGGAGACGTGAATATTCGAGTGCTTCTGGCGCTGGCATACCGATCGCAATTCGGTGACGCAGCCTTCGACAAGCTAGGCGTGCCTTGCCAACACATTGAAATCGGACCAGACGGAAAGTCGTACTGCAACCGACACGTCGAATAGTTTTCACGCGGGTCGCTGTGACCCACATCTAAGGGCTAGCTCTCATGCAATTCCGTGAGGTGCTAGCCCTCAACTTTTCTCTTCATTCCAATTCTGCACACAGCAATACTTCAGGTATCACGAAATCAACACTGGTTTCGTAATCGGAGAGCAAAGGAAATAGAAAATGAAGAGAAAGACATTCGACAAGCTCGCCAGCACCATCGGCCTACTTCTAGCAATTGGACTTCTGGTTGCAGGCGCATTGCTGACATGGGGTTATTCGTTCGCGAATAGTCAGGTTAAGAGCCAGCTTGCCAGTCAGCACATCACATTCCCTGCAACTCCCGCTGATCCCAAAGCTTCTGCCAACGTCGTAAAGTTTTTTAAGGACAATGGCGGTCAAATGATGACCAATGGTAAGCAGGCAGAAATGTATGCCGATAACTACATCGCGATTCACCTGATAGGTATCGGCGGTGGAAAGACATATTCAGAACTCAGCGCCTTGGCCATGAAGGACCCAACAAACGCTGCCCTACAAGGCCAGGTTGCGACCGTCTTTAAGGGAGAGACCCTTCGGTCAATCTTGCTAACTGCATATGCATTCTGGCAATTAGGACAGATTGCGATGATTTCTTCTTACGTCGCTTATCTCGGTGGAGTGCTCTTCCTCATCTTGGCTCTCCTAGGTTTTGCTCACCTACGTCGAGCAGAGACCGACTCGGAGATCTAAGCCCCATCTCTCCGTGGGGAATGAAAAATCCCGCCAGATTAATCTGGCGGGATTTTTTCGTTACGTTCTAATTAGCGATCGAGCTTTCCAGCGATGAACTCTTCAGTCTTCGCATGTGCCTGCTCGTCGGTGTACT
>DAIPLA010000087.1:0-3446 GCA_036769465.1 Candidatus Nanopelagicaceae bacterium | reverse complement strand
CTGCCGGTAAATTTCAACATCTTGCCGTGGCCGAGAATCTCGACCGCCATGTTCTTAAAGCGCAAGCCCTTCTCAGCGCCGCGCGTTGGATCGGGTTGGCCCGCCTTGATCCGCCGATACATCTCGCGCCCCCGCACGGCTATCGCCACTAGTGCCACAGCAGTCGTCACGTACGAGATAAGTCCAAGCACCAGCGTCATAAAAGGAAGGTTAGAGCCTGGAACGGGGAAT
The DNA here is from genome assembly GCA_036769465.1 of Candidatus Nanopelagicaceae bacterium. Lineage (GTDB taxonomy): Bacteria > Actinomycetota > Actinomycetes > Nanopelagicales > Nanopelagicaceae > AAA044-D11. The sequence continues at coordinate 3,215 of DAIPLA010000087.1, read as the reverse complement.
AAAGGCGAGCGGGGGCTGGTTAACCAGATAACTCGAAGTTGAGTCCAGCCGACTCAATCTTTTGACAGGATTCGGCTCAACCTCGAGAATAAGACCGTAGCCCGGCATTAAACAGGCTTATTTCCCCCTCCCGAACGGGAGCGAGAATGACAAGGAGTAAAGAATGGCTAGAGCAGTCGGAATCGACTTAGGAACCACAAATAGCTGCGTATCGGTACTGGAGGGCGGCGAGCCCACGGTTATCGCCAACGCGGAAGGCGCTCGCACGACCCCGTCGATCGTCGCCTTCGCTAAGAACGGAGAGGTCCTCGTCGGTGAGGTCGCCAAGCGTCAATCCGTGACCAACGTCGAACGGACTATCCGCTCAGTCAAGCGCCACATGGGAACCAAATGGACCTTCCCAGAGAAGGGCGACATAGACGGCAAGAAGTACACCCCACAAGAAATCTCTGCGCGTATCTTGATGAAACTCAAGCGCGACGCCGAAGCATTCTTAGGTGACACCGTCACAGATGCTGTTATTACCGTCCCTGCATATTTCTCTGATGCAGAGCGTCAAGCAACCAAAGAAGCCGGCGAGATCGCAGGCCTCAACGTTCTTCGTATCGTTAACGAGCCAACCGCTGCAGCACTTGCATACGGTTTGGACAAGGGCGACAAAGAACAAACAATTCTCGTATTCGACTTGGGTGGTGGAACCTTCGACGTTTCACTCCTTGATATCGGCGATGGCGTTGTCGAAGTTAAGGCAACCAATGGTGACAACCACCTTGGTGGCGATGACTGGGATCAAGCAATCGTTGATTATTTGATCAAGACATTCCAGAGCAAGAACGGAATTGATTTAACCAAGGACAAGATGGCGATGCAACGCGTTCGTGAAGCCGCTGAAAAGGCGAAGATCGAACTCTCTGCATCACAGTCAACTTCCATCAACCTTCCTTACATCACCGTGGATGCTGAAAAGAATCCATTGTTCATGGACGAGACAATCACTCGTGCCCAGTTCCAGGCGATGACCGCAAGTTTGTTGGAGCGTTGCAAGGTTCCATTCCAGCAAGTATTGAAGGACGCCGGAATTCCAGTGAAGGACATCGATCACGTTGTTCTCGTTGGTGGTTCTACTCGTATGCCAGCTGTTGTGGACTTGGTCCGCGACCTGACTGGTGGCAAGGAGCCAAACAAGGGCGTTAACCCTGACGAAGTTGTTGCAGTAGGTGCAGCGCTTCAAGCAGGTGTCTTGAAGGGTGAAGTGAAGGACGTTCTTCTTCTCGACGTCACACCGTTGTCACTTGGTATCGAAACCAAGGGTGGCGTGATGACCAAGTTGATCGAGCGCAACACCACTATCCCAACCAAGCGTTCTGAAATCTTCACCACCGCTGATGACAATCAGCCAGCAGTGCAGATCGTTGCCTTCCAGGGCGAGCGTGAAATGGCCGCTTACAACAAGCGCCTCGGCATGTTCGAACTGACCGGCATCGCACCAGCACCACGTGGTGTACCACAGATTGAAGTGACCTTCGATATCGACGCAAACGGCATCGTGCACGTATCCGCCAAAGATCTCGGCACTGGCAAGGAGCAGTCGATGACCATCACCGGCGGATCCGCTCTTTCTAAGGAAGAGATCGACCGCATGATGAAGGACGCCGAAGCACACGCTGAGGAAGACAAGGCGCGTCGCGAGGAAGCAGAAGTTCGCAACACCGGCGATGCACTGGTCTACCAGACCGAGAAGTTCTTGAAGGACAACGCAGATAAGTTCGCAGAAGGCGAGAACGCAACAAAGCGTGGCGAAGTTGAAGCCGCGATCACTGAGTTGAAGTCCGCGCTCGAAGGCAGCGACTTGTCAGCAATCAAGTCCGCAACCGAGAAGGTTGGCGAACTCTCACAGCAACTAGGAGCGGCGTTGTATGCGGCTAATGCAGCAGCATCCGAGGCACCTAAGTCTGATGATGGCGTTCAAGACGCAGAGGTCGTCGAAGAATAATGACCGAGAACCAGAACACCGGCGCAGAGAGCTCTGATCAAGAGCTCTCTGATGCTGTCGACGAGGCGTTAGCCGAAGCAAGTGTTGTCATCGATGAGGTAAAAGTCCTCACCGAAGATTTACAACGTTTGCAGGCCGATTACTCGAACTACCGTAAGCGCGTCGAAAAAGATTTGGCGGCATCCTTTGCATTCGCGACCGAGAAGGTCATTGCAGAGCTGTTGCCGGTCCTGGATGACATGGATCGTGCGGAACAACACGGCGAGTTGACCGGCGGATTTAAGGCCGTTGCCGATCGCCTAAACGGCATCACAACGAAACTTGGTCTCACCAAGTTTGCCGATGTCAACGTTCCTTTTGATCCCACCATTCACGAAGCCCTGATGCACTCCACATCTCCCGATGTGAAGGAGACAACTGCGACTCAGGTTTTGCAACCTGGATATAAGTTCAAAGACAAGGTCATTCGTGTTGCGCAAGTAGCAGTGACCGATCCGGAGAATTAACAATGGCCGCCAATGATTTGTATTCAAAGGATTTGTATCAAATCCTTGGCGTCAAAAAGTCTGATGATGCTGCGCAAATAAAGAAGCAGTATCGAAAGCTGGCACGCGAACTACACCCCGATAAGACCAAGGGCGACAAGAAGCTGGAAGAGCGCTTTAAAGCGGTTTCCGAGGCCTACGAAGTCCTGTCGGACGACAAGAAGCGCACCGAGTACGACCAGATGCGCGATGCCATCAGCAGTGGTCGCGTTCCGCCCAACATGGGTGGATTCGGTGGCCCTGGTGGCTTTAGCGCACAGGGCGACTTCAGTGATTTGTTCACAGGTGGCAATGGCGCGAATGACATCTTCTCCACGCTCTTTGGTGGCGGTCATCGCGGACCTCGCCGTGGTCAAGATTTACAGACCGAAACGACAATCTCGTTTCGCAATGCATTCTTCGGCACCGAGATAAATGCCAACGGAACTACAACGCGCATTCCTGCGGGAATTAAAGACGGTGCAAAGATCAAACTCGCGGGTCGTGGCGCGCCCGGCCAAGGCGGCAACGGTGATCTCTACATCATCGTGCACGTCACCAAGCATCCGGTCTTCCGTCGCGAAGAATTGAATTTGCACATGGATTTGCCGGTGACATTTACCGAGGCCGCGCTTGGCGCTGATGTAAAAGTCCCGACGATGGATGGTGATGAAGTGACGGTGCGCATTGCGCCCGGC
>DAIPLA010000086.1:0-3538 GCA_036769465.1 Candidatus Nanopelagicaceae bacterium | reverse complement strand
GCGCCGGCGTGATCGTGGGTCCTCGCCTCTACGCGATGGCTCGTTACACCTTTGAAGCGCAATTGGTTTCTGCTTCACGCGGAGAGATGCATGGATTAGTTCACGCATTAGGTGAGACGGTTCACCTGACAGTTCTTCAAGGATTGAATGTCGTCACGATTCACTCCGAATCCCCCGCGCATGGATTTCGCGCCTTGAGCTGGATGGGTGTGACCGCGCCCAGTTACATGACATCGTCTGGTCGCGTATTGCTGAGCGGATTGGCTGACGATCAAATCGAGCGGTTGTATCCGCCGACTCAGAACATCAAGGGCGCTCCTGCGCTCTGCCTGACTAAGACCGGCGCAGAGTTGCTCAAAATGCTACAAAAGATTCGCAAGGATGGTTACGCCACCGTGATTGAGGAATACGAACCAGGACTTGTTGGAACCAGCGTTCCGATTTACGATTTCGCGGGTTCTATTGTTGCGGCGCTAAACGTTGCGGCACCTAAAGCACGATTTGAAAAGCAGCTATTGTCTGCGGCGCAAGAGATGCGTAGCGCGGCAGATCGAATTACACAATCTCTTACTGAATACTAGATATACCGAATACCAGACCCACACTTACGACTGCTCGGAAAGGCACTGCAATGAATGCATTCACTCTGACACCAGGAACCGTAAACATTCGATTTGGCGCTGGATCAGTCGCGCAGTTGCCTGAAGTTATTGCTGGCCTTGGTACATCAAAGGTATTCATCATCACCGACCCCGGTGTCGCAAACGCTGGTGTACTTGCTCAGGTCGAGGCCATTCTTAAGAGTGCCGGTATTCAGAACGCAGCATTTACCGAGATTAAGCCCAACCCAACAACAACGTTGATTGATACCGCAGCGAAGGCGGCTGTGGCCTTTGGTGCTGATTGCTTGATCGCCCTCGGCGGTGGGTCATCGCTGGATTCCAGCAAGGGCGTTGCGTTGGTTGCCGCCAATCCCACTTTCTCATCGGCGCAGTTCAATTATTCGATTACTCCAGACCACCCAGCTATTCCCATCATTGCGATTCCTACGACAGCGGGCACCGGTAGCGAGACCAATAACTGGGGCGTTATCGATGACCCCATCAAGCAATGTAAGTTTTATGTCGGCGATGCTTCGACCACTCCTGCCGCAGTAATTCTTGATCCTGAACTCACGCTGGGATTGCCACCACGTCCAACAGCAGGAACCGGCATTGATGCGTTGACCCACGCAATCGAATCTTTGACATCAAAGGGTCGCTCCCCTATTTCAGCTGCATACGCGCACGAGGCCATCAAGTTGATCTCGCGTTCGCTTCCTACAGCGGTTCGCGACGGAAATAATGTTGATGCGCGTGGCGACATGTTGGTCGGCGCACACCTTGCGGGTCTTGCACTCACTTTGTCTGGCCTTGGTTTGGTCCACGGTATCGCGCACTCTGTCTCGGCTCACGTAGGTGCGGCTCATGGTGAAGCACTTGCTGCCGTGTTGGCCGAAGTCATGGAATTCAACTCCACATCAGTTGCGGATATTTATGCCACGGTCGGCAACGACATGGGCGTGAAGGCTGATGCAAAGAGTGCGATTGATGCGGTCCGCGGATTGGCTGATGACATCAACATTCGTTTCGCGCTTGGACATTACGGCGTTAAGGCGGATATGGTCGATGGCATCGCGGACACCACGCTTGCGGATTCGGTCACTTCGAATAATCCGATTGCGCCATCAAAGAGCGACGTGGTCGGGATTCTCAACTCCCGCATCGGTTAACTATTTCGTGACGGTGATGGTGACCGTCGAAATATATTTGCCCGCATCGAAAAGCTGAACCTTGGTTGCGCCAACCCTCAATGGTTGCATGCCGGGGTTGGTTACATAAGTCCCGTGATTGCCGCCAGGTACGAAGGCTGCAATAGATGGATTGGCCACTTTTGCGCTCCAGGTTGATGGGTCAGTGACCACAAATACCACAACGTTCGAAAGTCGTACGGTCGCTGCAAAGTTGTTCTGCGGCTTGATCATGATGGGTGGCAGGACGGAGCCGCCCGATGCAATACCCAAGGTCATGCGGTCGGCCGGTAGAAGTGATTGTGTGACTGGCGCCAATTGCGCAGCAGTGAAGCCAACCCCGTAGATGTCGATAGCGACCGGCTTAAAGTTCTTGGTCGGGGTTATTTTCACGTGCACCACCGAAGTGATTTTCCCGAGTCCCAATTGCTTGGCCGTGCAGACGGTCGTCGTCATTCGCTCGGTCACGATAATTCTCTTCGCGCCCTTTGCATAGTTAGCAACGATTGCGTCATCGTTCCCCGCTTTGCAGGATGCGAGATTTATTGATGTAAAGGGCAATCCCAAGGTGTTTGTTGGTTCATAGACCCCGTATTGCAATCCGGTCTGCGCATCGACATATGGATTGCCTGATCCCATCGCAAACGCTGTAGGGATTGTTGCGATTACAAGCGCTGCTGCGATCAATCCGATGCGTCGTCTCATATGTGGATTGTTGCACGACTTCTCGGGAACTGTATCTATCTTCAGATCGCTCACTTCTTTCTCAGGTCCTTTTCGCTTTGCACGCGCTAAGGGGCCGAATCCTCAGCAATAGCTGAGGCAGAGAGGAGGTGCGATATGACAAATATTAGGGACTGGATTGCAATAGCAATCTCACTCGTTGCAGTGGTTATTCAATGGCTGCAAATGCGAAAGTCTCCCCGTGATACCGGGGAGAACAGTTCTGACGATGAGTCAGATTCGCTTTAGAGTAAAGCGCTCCGGGACTTATCACCCCGGGGCGCTTTCACTTTACGCCTGTTTGTCGGGCAAAGCAAAGGCCTCTCCGCATAACGAAGAGGCCTTTTCCGGTGCTAAGTCGGAATTGCTTTGTTGCTTAAATCCCCAAAGGTTTAGGCCTTTGGGTTATTGGAAATCTAACGAGATCCGACACTGCGCACAACAATTTCTTCAAACTATTAAAACTACTTTGAGTAACTAAATGCCGACGGCGCGCAAGATGCCGAGGGTCAATCCGCCACAGATAATCCACGCCGAGATGCCAAAGAGGAATGGTTTCGCGCCGATGGTTCGCAGCGCAGAGAACTTAACGTTGGTGGCCATTGCAAAGATTCCGGCGCTCAAGAAGATTTTGGAGACGAACGAAAAGAAGTTGGCTGTCGATGTCGAGAGCGTGAACGCGTTATTGATGATGACGAAGAGAATGAAGAAGGCGATAAAGGGTGGGATCAGGGTTTTGAAGGAGAGCTTTGACGATGTAGAACCACCGCGGCGACCTTCGAGCGTAAGAATGACGAGCAGTGGAGCGAGCAACACCACTCGAGTCAGCTTCGAAACGACCGCGTATTTGATGGTGGTACCGCCAACCAATCCTGCGGTGGCAATGACTTGCCCGACGTCGTGCACAGCAGCGCCAATCCACGCACCGCTGGTCTGATGCGATAACGACAAAGCCCGAGTAATCGGTGGAATAACAAAGATAGATAACGTGCCGCAGATGGTGACCATCCCGATGGCATAGGAAAT